>JBDSVN010000148.1:0-12395 GCA_039927175.1 Lysobacteraceae bacterium
TGATGAATCAATGCGATGACTGGTTTGAACGCACAAATCTTCCGGCAATTCTGAATGCAGCACGCGGCCTCCAGCAAATTCGTCGTCGCCATCACCGGTGGCATCGCCTCCGGCAAGTCCGAGATCAGCCGACGCTTCGAACATCTTGGAATCACCGTCGCCGATGCGGATGCATTTGCGCGTGCCCTGGTCGAACCGGGCCAGCCTGCGCTTGATGAGATCGTCGAGCGTTTCGGCAACGCGGTGCTGTACGCGGATGGACACCTGGATCGCGCGACGTTGCGGCGTCGAGTGTTTGACGACGACTTGGCGCGTCGCGATCTCGAAGCCATCCTGCATCCGCGCATTCGCATCGGAATGCATGCAGCCTGCCTCGCCGCAACAAGCGCGTATGCGATGGCCGCGATACCGCTGCTGGCGGAAGTCGGCGGCAGGACGGCGTATCCGTGGCTCGCGCGGATCCTGGTCGTCGATGCGCCACGCACTTTGCAATTGCAGCGCCTGCTGCGACGCGATGGAACCACTCTGGATCAGGCCGAACGCATGCTGGCCGCGCAGGCCACGCGCGAAGAACGGCTTGCGCTCGCCGACGACGTGATCGACAACAGCGGTTCGTTCGAAGACCTCAAGCCGCAAGTCGCGGCGCTGCACCAGCGCTATCTTGAACTGGCGGCGTTGCAGGAATAACCCATCGCGGAATCACCCATTGCATCCGGGTCGCGTTATCGGGAGGGGATGCAATCGTCGATCAGACCGGCCACAAACTGCGGATCGCAGCGATGCCTTGCGCGCCATGCGCACGCGCATGCAGCAAGTCGTCTTGCAGCATTCCGCCAAGCGCATAGAGCGGTATCGCGGTACGTTCGCGCAACAGCGCAAAACCATTCCATCCGAGCGCTGCGCGATCAGGATGGCTGGCGGTTGCCGCGACCGGCCCCAGCACGGCGAAATCCACGCCGATCGCTTCTGCATGCGCAAGCTCGTTGGCGTCATGGCAGGAAGCGGCAACCAGTTGTTTCGCCGGGAGCGGACGTTTCGTGGATTCCATCAGCTGGCTTGCACGCAAATGCACGCCAACGCCAAGCGCGCGCGCCAGCTCAATGTGCGCATTGATCAGTAATTCGGCCCTGGCTGCGCGGCACAGCCGTCGCGCTTCGATCGCAATCGGCTTGAGCGCACTGGCTTCCAGTACATGGCTGCGCAACTGCACCCTGCGCACGCCAGCCTGCAAGGCGCAATGCAGATTGCGCAGGAACAGATCGCCATGCTGCAGGTCTGGCTCGGGAGTGATCAGGTAGCGATCGGCCTGGCGTAGCGCTGCCACGACCGGTCGATCAGCCGGCGGCATTGCATAGCTTGCCAGCTTGGCCAACGGCGCCCACGCCAGCGCCTGCCGCTCACGTCCGCTTGCAGTGCCGCTCCATGCCACGATCCTGCGCACGTCGAGCACGATGCGCTTGTCGCAATGCGTGTTGGGGATCGCAATCAAGGGTTCGCTGGACTCGACCTGGATGCCAAGTTCCTCGTGCAGCTCGCGCGCAAGCGCCTGCTCGGGCGTTTCGCCCGGATCGACCTTGCCGCCGGGAAATTCCCACAATCCGGCAAAGTCGCGACCGATCGTGCGGCGCGCGAGCAGCACGCGCCCATTCAGATCCTGGATCACTCCAGCAACGACATGGATTGGCACAGCCCCACTCATGCCAGCCGCATCCACAACGGGGGATGCACGGCGAGCGCCACGGTCAAGACCCGGCGCAGCGTTTTGCGATAACGAGTCAGCTTGCGCCGACTACACCAACTGTCCATGGCACTGTTTGTACTTCTTGCCGGAGCCGCATGGACAAGGATCGTTGCGGCCGATCTTCGGGCCTTCGCGCATGATCGGCATCGGTGCGATGCCAGGTGCCTGGTCGGCCATGCGCGCCATTTCGCCGTCTTCACCAGGCTCGGGCGCCGACAACGCGACATGTTCGGGATGCTGGAACTGCATCTGCTTTGCCTGCGCTTCGGCGATGCGGCGTTCCTCGGCTTCCATGCGCGCGACTTCGTCGTCGTTGCGCACGCGCACGCGCGCGAGGATCGTAGTGACCTCGCGCTTGAACTTCTCCAGCATTTCCGAAAACAGTTCGAACGCCTCGCGCTTGAATTCCTGCTTCGGCTGCTTCTGCGCATAACCGCGCAGGTGGATGCCCTGGCGCAGGTAATCCATGCGCGAGAGATGCTCTTTCCAGTTCTGGTCGAGCACGTTGAGCATCACGTGTTTTTCCAGCGCGCGCATCATTTCCGGACCGACTTCGGCTTCCTTGTCGCGGAAGAACTGCACGGTGATTTCCTGTGCATGGCGCGCGATGGCCAGGTCATCGATGTCCTCGGAACTGTGCGCGTAATTCTGCAGGTCGGCGTTGAGGCCGAACTCGTCGGCCAGCGCGCGATCAAGCCCGGGCAGATCCCATTGTTCGTCGACCGAGTGCATCGGAACGTGCCGACGCACGATCTCTTCGACCACGTCGTCGCGGATCGCATCCACGGTGTCCTGCACCGAAGCGGCTTCGAGCAGTTCATCGCGCTGCTGGTAGATGACCTTGCGCTGGTCGTTGTTGACGTCATCGAATTCGAGCAGGTTCTTGCGGATGTCGAAGTTGTGCGCCTCGACCTTGCGCTGCGCCTTTTCGATCTGCTTGCTCACCATCGCCGATTCGATGACGTCGTCTTCCTTCATGCGCATCATCTTCATCGCGCGCTGGATGAAGTCCGACGCGAAGATGCGCATCAGGTTGTCTTCGAACGACAGGAAGAAGCGGCTGGAGCCCGGATCGCCCTGGCGACCGGAACGGCCGCGCAACTGGTTGTCGATGCGTCGTGATTCATGGCGCTCGGTGCCAACGATGTGCAGGCCACCGGATTCCTTCACGGCCTCGTGGCGGCGCTTCCAGTCTTCACGCAAGCTCGTCTTGTCGGCGTCGGTCGCTTCCGCGCCGAGGGCCTCGAGTTCGACGTCGAGATTGCCGCCGAGCACGATGTCGGTGCCGCGACCGGCCATGTTGGTGGCGATCGTCACCGCCTTGGGCCTGCCGGCCTGGGCGACGATGATGGCCTCGCGTTCGTGCTGCTTCGCGTTGAGCACTTCGTGCGGCACATGCTCCTTGCGCAAGCGCTCCGAGAGCATCTCGGAGGTTTCGATCGATGTGGTGCCGACCAGCACCGGCTGGCCTTTCTCGAAGCACTCCTTGATGTCCTGCACGACCGCGTCGTACTTCGCCTTCGGGCCGTAGAACATCAGGTCGGAATGATCCTTGCGCACCATCTTGCGGTGGGTCGGGATCACCACGACTTCGAGCGCGTAGATGTCCTGGAATTCGTAGGCTTCGGTGTCGGCGGTGCCGGTCATGCCCGCCAGCTTGCTGTACATGCGGAAGTAGTTCTGGAAGGTGATCGAAGCCAGCGTCTGGTTCTCGCGCTGCACCGGCACGCCTTCCTTGGCCTCGACCGCCTGGTGCAGGCCGTCGGACCAGCGTCGGCCAGCGAGCGTGCGGCCGGTGAATTCGTCCACGATGATGACTTCGCCATCGCGCACGATGTAGTCCACGTCACGCTGGTAAATCGCGTGCGCGCGCATCGCGGCATTGAGGTGGTGCACGACGGCCAGGTTCGAGGCGTCATACAGGCGCTCGTCCGGCTTGACGATGTCCGCCTCGCGCAACAGATCTTCTGCGTGCGACATGCCGGTTTCCGACAGATGGACCTGTTTCTGCTTCTCGTCCACCCAGAAATCGCCCTCGCCTTCCTCTTCCAGCTGGCGGACCAGCTTGGGCACGATGCGATTGACCTTGAGGTACAGCTCTGGCGATTCATCGGCCGGGCCGGAGATGATCAACGGCGTGCGCGCTTCGTCGATCAGGATCGAGTCGACCTCATCCACGATCGCGAAATTCAGGCCACGCTGGAATTTGCTGTCCTTGTCCAGCGCCATGTTGTCGCGCAGGTAATCGAAACCGTATTCGTTGTTGGTGCCGTAGGTGATGTCGGCGTCGTAGGCTGCTTTCTTGTCGCCGTGCGGCATGTTCGGATAGACCACGCCGACGCTCATGCCGAGCCAGTTGTAGAGCCGTCCCATCCACGCCGAGTCGCGCTTGGCCAGGTAATCGTTGACCGTCACCACGTGCACGCCCTTGCCGGACAACGCATTGAGGTAAACCGGCAAGGTGCCGACCAGGGTCTTGCCCTCGCCGGTGCGCATCTCGGCGATCTTGCCCAAATGCAGCACCATGCCGCCAATCAGCTGGACGTCGTAATGGCGCAGCCCGAGCACGCGCACCGAGGCTTCGCGCACGACTGCAAAGGCTTCAGGCAACAGTTGGTCGAGGGTTTCGCCGGCCGCGACGCGCTGGCGGAAGCTGTCGGTCTTGGCCTTGAGTTCGTCGTCGGAGAGTTTTTTCAGGCCGGCTTCGAGTACGTTGATCTTGACGACATTCTTTTGCAGTTGCTTCAGCAATCGCTCGTTGCGGCTGCCGAACATGCGGGTGAGGAGACTGTTGAGCATGGGAACCCGTAATGATTGTGCGATCGATCATCCGATCAAAACGCAGGTGATTGGAGCCATGGATGGCGTCGCTGCGCAGGCGCGGCGGGCGCACGTGAATGCCACAGGCCGCCAACGGCGACCAGACCATGCATTCTAACGTGGGGTTGATCGGAAGCGAATCAACCGGATGACGCGACATCCGGGAACCGGTGCTTGCCGGGTTGTGGTACCGCCCGATCAGCGACCGATCTTGCTCAGGTAAGGCCGCGGATTCACCGGATGGCCGTCGATCCAGACCTCGAAATGCAGGTGCGAGCCGGTGGAGTGGCCGGTTGAACCGACCCTGGCGATCACGTCGCCTGCATGCACGAGGTCGCCGACCTTGACCAACAGTTTGGAACAGTGGCCGTAACGCGTGAAATAACCATTGCCATGATCGATATCGACCACGTTGCCGTAACCGCCGGTGTCGTAATCCGAGCGCATCACGATGCCATCGGCCGCTGCATGGATTGGATCGCCGGTTGCGCCATTGAGGTCGAGACCCTTGTGGAACTCATGGCCACCGGTGATCGGATCGATCCGGCTGCCAAATGGCGCCGAGACGTAGGTGTTGACCAGCGGGCTCGATGAGGGGGTCTGGGTGCGATCGAGATCCTGGTTGAGCAGCAACGATTCGAGAACCTGCAGCTGGTCGCCGGAATGGGTGAAGGTTCTGCCCAGGCCGACCATCTGCTGCGACAACTCGGTGGCGCTGAAGGCGGTGGTCGGCTCGCCATCACCACCTGTGCCCGGCTGGGTCGAGAAATTGAACTCGCCGTCGGTGATTTTGCCCATCCGGACCAGGCGTTCGCCAAGTGCGTTCAGGCGATTGGCCTGCGCCTGCAACTGGCCCAGCCGCACTGCCAGGGCATTGACCTCGCGTTGCGATGCTGCCTGCGACTCCGTGAGTTGCGCCTGCTGCTGCGCGAGCTGGCCGCGCAGGGCGCTGACCTCGGACATCGCCACACCACCACGGGTGAAGAATCCAATCGCAAACCCCAGCAGAATCAATGCTATCAGGGCTCCGACTGCGCCTAACATCAGCTTGCGATCATCGTGAACGCAAAAACGCTTCGGCGATTTGAGAAATTTCGCTACGATAATGACATTCATGCGTAAACCATCTGACTTGCGTCCGCAGGGCACAGCAAAGGCCTTCTCCGTACCGCGACCGGCGCTTGAAGCGGCGGACGATGCGGGGCTGGCCAAGCTCATCAAGCGCGCGCAATGGCTGGCGACACTTGATGAACAGCTGCGTCGATGCCTGCCGGACTCGTTGCTACCGCACTGCCGTCTGGGCAATGTGGGTGCCGGCAAACTGGTCTATCTGGTGGACGCGCCAGTCTGGAGTGCCAAACTGCGTCAACACGCAGACATCCTGTTGGACACTGCGATTGCCGCTGGCTTGCAGGTTGGTGCGCTCACCGTGAAAGTCGTTTTGCCGCTACCGGCCGAACCTGGCCAGCAAACGCCGAAACCACTTTCAATGGCCACCCGCGATGCATTGCGGAAGACCGCCGAGTCCGTGGCGGACCCTGAACTGCGGGCCCAACTCCTGCGGCTGGCCTCCATGGCGTAACCGTCTGTCGATACCAATCGGCGCGATGCAGCCGGCCGTTGGCAAGTCGGCCAAACGGCCGACCGACGGATACTACACCAAAAAGCGGACACAGAAAAACATCAGCCCAATCCGTGACTTGCATCACGAAGGCCGATGAAGAACCACTCTGGCTGGATCAGATTGCCTGTGCCGGGTGCGCGTACGAGATCGGCGCATCCGCCGGATCATTGAAGGTGACTTCTTCCCATGCCGTGGCGTCGGCAAGCAGCGTGCGCAGCAATTGGTTGTTGAGTTGATGGCCCGACTTGTAGCCATAGAACGCGCCGATCAGGCTGTGGCCAAGCAGGTAGAGATCGCCGATTGCATCGAGGATCTTGTGCTTGACGAACTCGTCCTCGTAACGCAATCCGTCCTCGTTGAGGACGCGGTAATCGTCAAGCACGATCGCGTTGTCCATGCTGCCGCCAAGAACCAGCTTGCGGTCGCGCAGCATCTCGATGTCTTTCATGAAACCGAACGTGCGGGCGCGGCTGACTTCCTTGACGAAGGAGGTCGTGGAGAAATCGACTTCGGCCGATGAGGCCGAGCGGGTGAACATGGGATGGTTGAAGTCGATGGTGAAGCCGACCTTGAAGCCATCGAACGGCTCGAAGCGCGCCCATTTGTCGCCGTCTTCGACGCGAATCGACTTCTTGATCCGGATGAAACGCTTGGCGGCATTCTGTTCCTCGATTCCGGCGGACTGGATTAGGAACACGTAAGGGCCGGCCGAGCCATCCATGATCGGCACTTCCGGAGCCGACAGGTCCACGTAGGCATTGTCGATGCCCAGGCCCGCCAGGGCAGACAGCAGGTGTTCCACCGTCATGATGCGGACATCGCCGCGAGTCAGTGTGGTGGATAGGCTGGTATCACCGACATGTTCGGCGCGGGCGAGGATTTCGATCGGCTGCGCGAAATCGACCCGGCGGAAAATGATGCCGCTGTCGGGTGCAGCAGGCCGCAAAGTCAGAAAGACTTTTTCACCTGAGTGAATGCCCACGCCAGTGGCGCGAATGACATTCTTGAGCGTACGTTGCCTGATCATAATGTTGTGCGATCTCCAACGGCGGAGCGCGACAAAGCGGTGCCGAGAATAACACGCGTTTTACTAAATTAAAACAATTCGCAAACATCATTGCTGCATTGATGGGACAATAACGTGGAATTACTTTAAATTATCTCTTTTTTGTGCATTGAAACGGGTTTGAGCCTGCTCGCATCCCTGCGCAGAAAAGCCCAGGCACCCAACGGAGAAGATGCCTGGGCAGACCGTTCTGGTCAGTTCAATCCAACATCAATCTGCCTGCCGCCGCAAGAATGCAGGAATATCAAGGTAGCCATCCCCACCAGCATCGAGTGCACTGGCAACTGGTTCGGTACGACCGCCATGAACACGCAAGGTTCCAAAATTCGGCACGACCGGGGATGAAGCAGCAAAATCGTGGTCTGAATTGATGACCTGGCCCGTGGTTCCATCGCGGATCAGCCGGATCGGCGTCCGCACCGGTTCACGTTCACGTGGCGCCACTGGCTGGCGCACAGCGCTGCGATTGAGCCCGGTGGCAACCACCGTGACCCGCACCTCGTCCTGCATGTTCGGGTCGAGCACGGTACCGATCACCACCGTGGCGTCTTCCGATGCAAACGCTTCGATCGTCTGGCCAACCTCGTCGAACTCGCGCATGGTGAAATCCGGGCCAGCGGTGATATTGACCAGAATGCCGTTGGCACCGTTGAGGTTGACATCATCGAGTAACGGATTGCTGATCGCGGCCTCGGCAGCCAGCATCGCGCGCTCTTCGCCACGCGCACTGCCCGACCCCATCATCGCCATGCCCATCTCGCTCATCACGGTGCGTACGTCCGCGAAATCGACGTTGATCAGTCCCGGCCGCACGATCAGGTCGGCAATGCCCTGCACCGCGCCAAGCAGTACGTCATTGGCAGCCTTGAATGCCTGCACCATCGTCGCCTCGCGGCCGAGCACGGTGATCAATTTCTCGTTCGGGATGGTGATCAGGGAATCGCAATGCTGCGAGAGCTCCTCGATGCCCTTGAGCGCAACCTGCATGCGCCGACGACCCTCGAACGGGAACGGCTTGGTCACCACGGCGACCGTGAGGATGCCCATTTCCTTGGCCAGCTGCGCCACCACCGGCGCTGCGCCGGTACCGGTTCCGCCGCCCATGCCGGCGGTGATGAACACCATGTCGGCGCCTTCAAGCGCCTCGACGATGCGCTCGCGATCCTCCAGTGCAGCCTGCCGTCCGACTTCCGGATTCGCGCCCGCACCCAGGCCCTTGGTAACGTTGCCGCCAAGCTGCAATTGCAGTTTGGACCCGGTGCTCTTGATCGCCTGCGAATCGGTATTGGCGGTGATGAACTCCACCCCGTCCACGTTGCTGTTGACCATGTGCGCGACCGCATTGCCGCCACCGCCGCCGACGCCGATGACCTTGATGACCGCGTTCGGCGCGATTTTTTCGATCAGTTCGAAATGTGCCATGTCCGTGTTCCTCCGTTGAAATGTTGTTGTTCTAGTTGTGTGTGTCGCTGTTGTCGCAATCGGTCTTTTCCGTACTCGCCGCCGCCTTGCTGCCACCTCATCCTTCCCACCCGTGCATACAACTACTGCGATCCGGCACATGGACGTGCCGGCGAATCGAGCGATTTCTGCTCGATTCGGCAAACGTGGACAGGCTTCGCCTGGCCCGTTTGCGCAGGACTCGGGCAGGAGCCCGATGTCCTGCATGAAACTAGAACTCGCCGCGATACCACGTCCGCAACTTCGTTAACACCGATCCGATCCGCCCGGTCGGAACCATCGGGCGACGCGGATGCTCGATCTGGCTGCCCCACAGCAACAGGCCGACCCCGGTTGCATGCACCGGATTGCCGACCACCTCGCCCAATCCACTGACGTGCTGCGGAATGCCCACGCGCACCGGCATGTGCAGCATTTCCTCGGCCAGCTCGACCACGCCTTCCATTTTCGAAGCGCCGCCAGTCAGCACGAGTCCGGCACGTACCAGTTCCTCGAATCCGGCGCGGCGCAATTCGGCCTGCACCATCTCGAAGATTTCCTCGTAGCGGTTCTGTACCGCCTCGGCCAGTGACTGGCGCGCGAGGCGGCGCGGCGGGCGGTCGCCAACGCTCGGCACCTGGATGCTTTCTTCGGCTGTCGCGAGCTGTGCCAGCGCGCAGGCGTAGCGCACCTTGATCTGCTCGGCTTCCGGCGTCGGCGTGCGCAGCAGGTGGGCAAGGTCGTTGGTGACCTGGTCGCCCGCGATCGGCAACGACGCCGAATGCCGGATCGCACCCTGCACGAACACCGCAATGTCGGTGGTGCCGGCACCGATATCGACCAGCACCACGCCGAGCTCCTTCTCGTCGGTTGTCAGTACCGCGGTCGATGAAGCGATCGATGCGAGGATCAAATCATCCACCTGCAAATGGCAGCGGTTGATGCACTTGGCGATGTTCTGCGCCGCCGATTGCGCGCCGGTCACCAGGTGCGCGCGCACTTCCAGGCGCACGCCCGACATGCCGACCGGATTGCGGATTCCTTCCTGCGAGTTATCGACGATGTATTCCTGCGGAATCGCGTGGATGATTTTCTGGTCGGAGGGAATCGCCACCGCCTTCGCAGCCTGCAATACGTTGTCGAGGTCGGCGTAAGTCACCTCGCCATCCTTGATCGGCACAATGCCCGGCGAGTTGCGGCACTGCGTGTGGCTGCCTGAGATGCTCGCGTAGACCGAACTGATCTCGCAGCCGGCCATCATCTCGGCTTCCTGCACCGCGCGCTGGATCGATTGCACGGTCGATTCGATATCCACCACCACGCCGCGCTTGAGCCCGCGCGATTCGTGTGAGCCGATGCCGATGACCTCGATCGGATTGCCTGCCGAATACTCGCCGACCAGCGCCACCACTTTCGAGGTGCCAATATCGAGTCCGACGATCAGCGATTTGTCGCCTTTGCGATTCATGTGCGTGCCTGTTGCCTTGTTGCGTTGATGGGGTTTGGAAGCGCCGGCGGCGCGCGTTGCGGTCGCACGCCGGTTGGCGCGGCGACCGGTGGCGCCTGCCAGGTCAGCGAAAATCCGTTCGTGTAGCGCAAGTCGGCGCGCAGCAAGGTGTCGCCCTGGCGAGCGGCGAGGATCTGCGGCAGCAAATGCGCGAACCGGCGCAGCCGCTCTTGCGGATCGTTGCGGCCAACCACGACTTCCGCGCCATCCTGCAAATGCAAGGTCCAGCTGCCACGCCCGCTGAGGCTGACGCCCTGGACGCGATGGCCGCTGCCTGTGAACAACGCCTGCGACTGGTTGTACAGCGACACCACATCGCCCACGCGCGGATCGGGGCCATCGAGTTGCGGCAAGCTCGCCAGGTCCGGATTGCCAGGAGCGGCGAAAACCTGCCCGTGCTCGGACAGCAACTTGTCCTGGCCCCAGCGTGCAAACGGACGGTGCTCGGTGAGACTGACGACCAATTGATCGGGCCAGCGCTTGCGCACTTCGACGCGCTCGACCCACGGCAATACGGCGACCGCATTGCGGATCGGCTCCATGCGGATCGCGAAAAATCCGTTCTGCACTTGCGGCAACACGGCTGCACGCACCTCGTCGGCGCTCACGCGCACGAACGGAGCGCTGACTTCCAATCGACGCATCGGCCAGCGCTCACCGGCGATCCAGCCATTGAGTACGGCGACCACCGGTAGCGCGACCAGGCAGATCGCCAACGTCCACGCAAACAGGCGCACCAGCAGGTTCATGCGCTGCCTCCGGTATCCATCGTGGAGGTTTCCGTGCGCAACGATGTTTCAAGGATCTGCCAGCACAATGTTTCGAAATCGATGCCGACCTGGCGCGCGGCTTTCGGTACCAGCGAATGTGTCGTCATGCCCGGCGCGGTGTTGACTTCGAGCAACCAGAAATTGCCGGTGCGATCACGCATCACATCGACCCGCGCCCAACCCGAACAGCCCGCTGCGCGGAACGCATCCAGCGCGAGCTTGCGAATGGATTCCTCAGCCACGCCGTCAAGGCCGGGGCACAGGTATTGGGTGTCATCGGCAATGTATTTCGCGTGGTAATCGTAGTATTCGCCGGCCGGCACGATACGGATCGACGGCAGCGCGGTTTCGCCGAGTACGGCGACGGTCAATTCCTCGCCGACGATGAGTTGTTCCATCAAGAGCTCGCCCGGATAGCTGGCGGCGAGCGCAACGGCAGCCTCAAGATCGGCTTCGGACAACACCCGAATCACGCCAACGCTGGAGCCCTCGCACGCCGGTTTCACGATCAGCGGCAAACCGATATGTTCCGCCGCCACGCGCACATCGCTGCCGGCCGGCAACCGCTCGTAGTGCGGCGTACGCAGTCCAAGCGAAATCCAGATTTGCTTGGTGCGGATCTTGTCCATCGCCAGTGCCGATCCGAGCACACCAGAACCGGTGTAGGGCACGCCGAGTGCATCCAGCGCTCCCTGCAGCACGCCGTTCTCGCCATCGCCACCGTGGAGGATGTTGAAGACGCGATCGAAGCTGATTCGATCAGGCGCGCTGCCACGCAGCGCATCCAGCAACGCCGCAATCCCGTCCACTGCGTGCGCATCGATGCCGCGCGCGCGCAAGGCTTCGAGCACGTTGCGGCCCGAGTTGAGGGATACCTCGCGCTCGGATGACGTGCCGCCCATCAACACGGCGACGCGACCGAATGCCCGCGGATCGTTGACAAGGGTCATGTGCGATTCGCCTGCATGCAGCGCTCCGCCAGTTCATGCGCGACGTAGCCGATATCGCCGGCACCGAGCAGCAGCACCAGGTCGCCATCAGCCAGCACGTCACTCAATACATCCGGCAATTCGCGCACGTTGCCGACCAGCACTGGATCGATGCGACCGCGTGCGCGCACCGCGCGTGCCAGCGCTTTCGCATCGGCACCGACGATCGGCGCTTCGCCCGCCGGATACACATCTGTCAGCAGCAATGCATCGGCACTCGAAAGAACTTGTGCGAAGTCGTCGAACAGATCGCGTGTGCGCGAATAACGATGCGGCTGGAACGCAACGACGAGGCGGCGCTGCGGCCAACCGGCACGTGCGGCATCGAACACTGCCTGCAACTCGCGCGGGTGATGCCCGTAGTCGTCGACCAGCAATGCCTTGCCGCGACCGAAATCGAATTCGCCAAGCTGGTTGAAGCGCCGACCGATACCCTGG
>JBDSVN010000149.1:0-8997 GCA_039927175.1 Lysobacteraceae bacterium
CATCGCCGATGGCCGCGCGTTTTTCGCTGCGCACCGCGATGCATTGCTGAAAGTGCAAACCGATACCGGCGTGCGGGCGGAGTTGATCGTCGCGATCATCGGCGTGGAAACCAGTTACGGCCGCAACACCGGTTCGTATCGCGTGCTCGACGCGCTGTATACGCTGGGGTTCTGGTATCCGCGCAGCGGCGATCCCGCGAAAGCGCAACGCGAGGACGAACGCCAGGCATTTTTTCGCGACCAGCTCGCGCAATTGTTTGCGCTCGCGAAAGAGGAAAAATTTCCGGTTACGTCGCTCACCGGCAGCTACGCCGGCGCGATGGGCTGGGCGCAGTTCATGCCGTCGAGCTATCGGCAATACGCGAAGGATGGCGATGGCGATGGCCGCGCCGATTTGTTCGGTGGATCGATGCCGGATTTGTTTGCGTCCGTCGCCAACTACTTTGTCGGGTACGGCTGGCAGAAAGACCAGCCGATCGCAGTGCGCGCACGCCACGATCCGGCGACGATGGCATTCGCACCCGATGACCTGACCCCGAAATACACGCTGGCCGAACTTGGCGAGAAAGGCTATCGGCCGCAAGCGGCGCTCGGTCATGAAATGAACGGATCGTTGTTGACGCTCGATGGCGCGCAAGGTGTCGAGTACTGGATCGTGTTCCAGAACTTCTACGTCATCACCCGCTACAACCATTCGCCGATGTATGCGATGGCGGTGTGCCAGCTCGCCGAAGCGATCGCCGCGAAGGATGCACACGCCACGCCATGAGGCGCGCATCGTTCCACGCCGTGCGTTGCGCTGGCATGTTGCTGGCCGTGTTGCTGTTGGCCGCCTGCGCCGGACATGCGAAAAAACCTGCGCAGGCAACGACGCAGGCGCCGTCTTCGCCGTCTTCATCGCATGCGAACAGCAACGTCCGCAAGCCGTGGAAGCCACTCGGCCCTTACACGCCAGGCGGCTTGTATGCACCGGACGTGGCCGATGGCGCGCCGGACATTCCGCCCGATGTTGCCAACTTGCCCGAACCCGTGCCGCATGCCGAACCGTTGTCGCGTTACGGCAACCGTTCGCCCTACGTCGTGCTTGGCAAGTCCTACACCGTGCTGCCTTCCGCGAAAGGCTATGTCGAGCGCGGCCTCGCGTCGTGGTACGGAACCAAGTTCGATGGCCGCGTGACATCGAGCCTCGAGCCATACGACATCAACCAATTCAGCGCCGCGCATCGCACGCTGCCGTTGCCGAGCTTTGCGCGCGTGACCAATCTCGAGAATGGTCGCAGCGTGATCGTGCGCGTCAACGATCGCGGCCCGTTCCATGATGGACGCCTGATCGATTTGTCGTATGCGGCGGCGATCAAGCTTGGCGTCAACGTGCATGGTACCGCGCAAGTCGAAGTGCGCGGCATCGATACGGGCGCACCAGACAGATCAGATGCCGCGCTGAATGTACCGATCATCAATGCGCCCGCGCGTGCAGTGCCATCAACACCGACCGTTGGGCCGATGATCGGGCCGGCCATCATCGCGCCGACCACGCGCGGTTTCCTGCAGCTTGCCAGTTACACCGATCGCGGCAATGCCGAGCGCATGCTCAAGCGCCTGCTCGATGCCAGTATCAAGAATGCCGAGCTGGTGTCAGTGCAGGTCGGCGGGCAGACCCTGTGGCGCGTCCATGTGGGCCCATTCAGCGCAGACGAGGCCGAACGCGTCGCCGAGCAGCTCGATACGCTGGGTTTCGGGCATCCGCCGTTCTTTAAGAACTGATCGTCGAAAAATACGAGCTTCGGCATGGTCGTGCCGCAGCGATTAAACTTGTAGCCCTCTGGCCGGTCATACGGCTGTCATCGGAGCAACTTTCCCATCATGCACATCCGCCGTTTCGCTTCAGCCGCATCCATCGTGCTCGCCACCATCGCCATCGTGGCTGGCACCGCATTCGCCGCGTCATCGCAGCCCGTCGCGCTGCCCGCAACGCCGCAACCTGCAGCGCAACCGCGACCCGCAGTTCCGACACCGATGGTGCCGACAGTCAACGTGAACGTGCCGACGCCGCCACCGCCGACCACGCCGGGCAAGGCATGGATCCTGCTGGATTACGCGACCGGCCAGGTGATCGCTGGCAGCAATATCGACCAGCATCTCGAACCGGCCAGCCTCACCAAGATCATGACCTCGTACGTGGTCGCGGCTGAACTCGCACGCGGCAAGATCGACCCGAACCAGCCGGTGACGATCAGTGAGCGCGCATGGAAGGAAGGCGGTGCCGGCACCGACGGCTCGTTCAGTGCGTTCGACCTGAATACGAAAGTACCGCTGATGGACGTGCAGCGCGGGCTGATCATCCAGTCCGGCAACGATGCCGCGATCTCGCTGGCCGAACACGTCGCCGGTAGCGAAGAAGCGTTTGTGTCGCTGATGAATGCGTACGCGAAACAGCTCGGCATGAAGAATTCGCACTTCGCCAACGCGCACGGATTGTCGAATCCCGAACATTATTCAAGCGCGCACGACATCGCGATTCTCGCGCGCGCTCTGATCCGCGATTTCCCGAACGAATACGCGATCTACAAGGAACGCGAATACACCTACAACAAGATTCGCCAGTACAACCGCAACGAATTGCTTGGCCGCGACCCGACCGTGGACGGCATCAAGACCGGCCACACGTCTGCCGCCGGATATTGCCTCGCGGCCTCGGCCAAGCGCGGCGACCAGCGTCTGATTTCAGTGGTGATGGGCATCGACGCGACGAACAGCAAGGACGGCTTCCGCCTGCGCGAGGATTCCAACCTCGCCTTGCTGAACTGGGGATTCCGTTTCTTCGAGACGCACACGCTGTACGCGGCCAACACCCAGATTGCGAAACAGAAAGTCTGGAAAGGCAAGACCGCAGAAATCACGCTCGGCCTTGCGCAGCCTGCAAGCGTGGTGATTCCGCGTGGCCGCTACGCCGCGCTCAAGCCCTTCATCGACGTACCCAAGCAACTGGTTGCGCCAATTACCAAGGGCCAGCGCATCGGCACCTTGCGCATCACCCTCGATGGCAAGACCGTCATCGAACGCCCACTCGTTGCCCTCAACGAAGTGCCGCAAGCCGGCTTCTTCGGCCGCATGTGGGATGACATGTGGATGTGGTGGGAGAGTTGATTGATTGATGCGCCGTAGGATGGGTTGAGCGCAGCGATACCCATCACTGCCAATGTGGGGCTGTAGCGCAATCAGATGAGGTCAAGGATGACCAATTACCGACGCGTCCAAATTCCCGGCGCCACGTATTTCTTTACCATCGCTCTCGCTGACCGTCATTCAACATTGCTTGTCGATCGCATCGACGACCTGCGCAATGCAGTGCAATACGTTCGTGGCCGTCATCCCTTCACGATCGATGCGATGGTCGTGCTGCCGGAACATCTGCATGCGGTGTGGACGCTACCGCCCAATGACGCCAACTATGCGTTGCGCTGGCGCCTGATGAAGACCTGGTTCTCGCGACGGATTCCGCATGGCGAACGGCGTAACGACAGCCATATCACCAAAGGCGAACGCGGTATCTGGCAACGTCGTTATTGGGAACACACGATCCGCGATGAAAACGACCTGCATCGTCACATCGACTACATCCATTTCAATCCAGTCAAGCATCGGCATGTAGAGCGCGTCGCAGATTGGCCGTATTCGACGTTCCATCGATTTGTCGCGGATGGCAGGCTTTCGTCGGATTGGGGTGTAGCTGATTGCACCGGAGATGGATTCGGCGAGCGCGATTGATGGTCGATTGATGGGTATCGCGTTGCTCAACCCATCCTACGGGGCTCAACCATCCTGCGGCGTCCTCTGCCTAATATTTTCTTGCAGCGTTGTAGGATGGGTTGAGCGCAGCGATACCCATCATTGCCAATGTAGCCCGAGGTCACGGATGGCCTACCACTGTCGCGCCCATGTTTCATGCGCTCCGTATTTGTTCACGAGCGCTCTCGCTGATCGTCATTCGACATTGTTCATCGATTGCGTCGACGATTCGCAATGGATTCGGCGAGTGATGCCGATGGGTGTCGCGTTGCTCAACCTATCCTACGGGACTACGTTTCCGGTTTCGATGCAGTTGATATACGGCTAGCGACATCCGTAAACCTCAAGCCAGATATCCCCCATCCACCGGCAAGCTCACGCCAGTCACGTAGCTCGCAGCAGGTGAACAAAGGAACAACACCGCCGGTGCAATCTCGGATGGTTGTGCGACGCGGGCCTGCGGAATCAGTTGGGTCATCATCGCCAGGATTTTCGGATTGCCGGTCAGCGCGCTGGCGAATTTGGTGTCGGTCAATCCCGGCAGCACGGCGTTGACGCGGATGTTGTGGGTCGCAAGTTCCTTGGCGAAGCCTTCGGTCATGTTGACGATGCCGGCCTTGGTCATCGAGTAGATACCTTGTCCCGGCGCGCTGCGTTTCGCGTTCACCGATGCGATGTTGACGATCGCGCCGCCGCCTTTGTCGCGCATGCGCTTCGCGGCCTGCACGCTGGTCCAGAAATAACCGCGCAAATTAACCGACACGGTTTTTTCGTAGCTCGCCAGATCCATCTCGATCATCGGACCGAAATAAGGATTCGCCGCAGCGTTATTGATCAGGATATCGGGCGCGCGACCGGATGCATCGAGCGTCGCGAACAAGGCTTCGATCGCATCGGTATCGCCGACATGCAATGCATGCGCTTCGGCGCTGCCGCCGTCATCGCGGATGGACTGCGCAACGATTTCGCAAGCCTCGACCTTGCGGCTGGCGCAGATCACATGTGCGCCATGCGCGCCGAGCAAACGTGCAATCGCCTCGCCGATGCCGCGCGATGCGCCACTGACGAGCGCGGTCTTGCCGGTAAGATCGAAGAGCTCGGATATGTGCGTGGCAGTCATGGAATCTGGGTCCGTACCGACTGGTATGCTCAAACCCTAGCATGCATCGGATGCGCCTCATGCCCGACCAACGCAAAGTCCTGATCACCGGCGCTGGCAGCGGTCTCGGCCGTGCGCTGGCGCAGCGTTATGCGAACGCGGGTTGTGCGGTGGCGTGCGTGGACATCGTGCTCGAACGTGCGCGCGAAACCAAGGCGATGCTCAAGGGTGACGGGCATGTGGCGATTGCGATGAATGTTGCCAGCGACGAGGAATTCGACATGCTGCGCGATGCAGTCAACATGCAATTCGGCGCGCTCGATGTGCTTGTCAACAATGCCGGCATTGCCAGCGGCGGCGCGATGGTCGAGACCACGATGGACGAATGGCGCGACGTGTTGGACATCAACCTGCTCGGCGTCGTGCGCGGGTGCCGTGCGTTCCTTCCGGGGATGATAGAGCGCGGACGCGGATGCATCCTCAACACTGCTTCGTATGCAGGACTTGCTGGTGCGCCATCGGTGATGAGTTACGGAGTCTCCAAGGCCGCCGTGGTTGCGTTGTCCGAGCAACTGCGAGCGGAAGTGGTCGGCGCGAAGATCAGCGTATCGGTCGCCTGTCCGGCATTCTTCCAGACCAACCTGTTGCAGAACTGGCGCGGTAACGAACGCGTTAAAGGCTATGCCGACAAGATGATGAAAAGCGGCAAAGACACGCTTGACGCGGTTGCCGACAGGATTTTCGCTGGCGCCGAGCGCGGCGATTTCATGATCATTCCAACCCATCGCGAGCCGATGCGCTGGCGGATCAAGCGCTGGTTCCCGGAATACTATTTCCGCAAACTCGTGCGTGCGGTTGCGGCGATGAACAAAAGGAACAAGCCATGAGCAACAAGTGGATGATCTACGGCGCGAACGGTTACACCGGCCGCTTGATTGCAATCGAGGCAAAGCAGCGCGGCATGACGCCGGTGCTGGCTGGTCGCAGCGCATCGGTTGCAAGACTTGCGCAGGAACTTGGGCTCGAACACCGCATTTTCGATTTGTCCGATGCGGCCGCAGTGCGGCTCGAACTCGACGGGATGCAACTCGTATTGCATTGCGCAGGCCCATTCTCTGCGACTTGTGCGCCAATGCTGGCCGGCTGCCTCGATGTCGGCGTGCATTACCTCGACATCACAGGCGAGATCGATGTGTTCGCGCACTGCCACGCGCAGGACGCGAAGGCGAAGGAATGCGGCGTCCTCGTCATGCCTGGCGTTGGCTTCGATGTGGTGCCGACCGATTGCCTGTCGGCGCTGCTGAAAAACGAACTGCCGGATGCGACGCATCTCGTGCTCGCATTCGAAGCTGGCGGCGGCCCCAGTCCTGGCACAGCGAAGACCAGTGTTGAAGGTCTCGGCAACGGCGGTCGCGCGCGCATCGACGGCAAGATGGTGCATGTACCCCTCGCATGGAAATCGCGCAGTTTTGAGCGCGATGGCCAGCAGCGCAGCGCGATGACGATTCCGTGGGGCGATGTGTACAACGCCTATGTCTCAACCGGCATTCCGAACATCGAGGTGTACATGGCGGTGCCGCCGAAGACGATCGCCAACGTGCGCCGCATGCGATTGCTCGGCCCACTGCTGCGCACGTCCTTCGTGCAGAACTTCATGAAGCGTCGCGTCCAGAAGAACGTGCGCGGGCCGTCGGATGACAAGCGTACGGCCACCGCTACCCACGTCTGGGGCGAGGTGCGCAATGCAGCGGGTGGCGAAGTGAAGAAGCAACTCGTCACGCCGAACGGTTATGCGTTGACCGTCACCGCATCGCTCGGCATCGTCGAACACCTGCTGCGCGGCGATGCACCATCGGGCTATCGCACGCCATCGCAATTGATGGGTGCGGACTATGTGTTGTCGCTTCCGGGCGTTGCGCTGGCCTGAGTGGCGGCACACGGAGCACCGATGGCTTATCAAGCCTGACAATTCGGGGCATAGTGGGCGACGGCGACCCAGGGGAAGGCGGAGTTCGTTCCGCGCGGGCCGAATCGGCGCAACAGACTAGTGAACGAAGTGATGCGACGCACTGGAATGGACCCATGAACGACGCACCGAACGTGCGTGATGCAGCACACCTGCGCGGATCGTTTCCGTACGGGCCGCGCGGCTTGGTGTTTCTCGGGCTGTCGCTGTCGTTGCTGTTGCCAATCCTGTTCGCGGTGTTGCTCTGGTTCGACCTCAAACGGGAAAACGATACCTCCGCCGAGCGCGCGAACATTGTTGCTGAATCCATCCAGCGCCAGTTCGGAGAACGTCTCGAACAAATCGCGAGCGACCTGCGCGAGATCGCGGAAACCGCGCCGTCTTCTGGTGCTGCCGAAGTCGCCAACCAAGACCATGCGCTCCACCCATCCGGGGAATACGACGCAGCGCTGCACGACATCGTGCTCCTGCGGCCGGGTCACGGCAGCGATGCGCAAGGCGTGGATGTACAGGGCCACACAGCCGATGCGAGCTGGCTGCCGCGAGCTGATTCGGCAGCAGAATTATCCGGGCTGAGCATCGGCGTGCCGGTGCATTCGATCGCGAATAGGCGCTGGATCATGCCGGTGGTATGGGATGGCCTTGGCGGGTGGCGCGTCGGTGCGCACATCGACGCGGACTGGTTTGCGGATGCGCTGTCGGGTTGCCAGGTTGGCGAGGGCGGCATGCTCAACCTGGTGCATCGCGATCGTGTGTTGATCGCGCGTTCGATCGACAACCAGTTGTATGCCGGAACGCGGGTCGGGCCGAGCCAACTGTTCGATGGCCCGCAACGAAATCAGATTGATGGACAGTTCGTCGAAACCAGCGTGATCGACGGCACCAATCGCCAATTCGTGTTCCGCCGCATTCCGCACACGCCGGTGATCGTCCTCGTCGGCGTCGCGCAGCGCCACATCCTCGCATTATGGTGGCGGTTCGCGTTGATCAGTTTCAGCGCTGCCTTGCTGTTGGCCTCGTTGTGGTTCTGGCTCAGTCGTGAATTCCAGAAGAGCAACGCGCGACAGGCGCAGTTGCTCGCCGAGTTGCGCGAGCAATCGCAGCGTGGCGAGGAAGCGCGACGAATCGCCAAGCTCGGTGATTGGAGCTGGAACATGGAAACCGGCGAAGTGAATTGGTCGCCGGAAGTGTTCGCAATCTGCGGTGTTCCGCCGCGCGATGGGCCAATGCGGATCGACGAAATCCCGGACTTCGTGCATACGGACGATCGCGAACGCATGCGCGGTTATCTGTCGCGCGCTGCTGCCGGTGGCGTGCTCAACGAAACCCAGTACCGCATCCTGCGTCCGGACGGCGAAGTGCGCTGGATTCATGCACGCGCGGAATGGGTGGACCGCACGCCCGGATTCCGCATGCTGCGCGGTATCCAGCAGGACATCACCGAGCTCGCAGAGATGCGCGACCAACTGCGCAAGGCTCAAGACGAATACCGTTTCCTGTTCGAGCACAATCCTTTGCCCATGTGCGTTTACGATCGGCACACGCTTCAGATTCTCGCCGCCAACGATGCGATGACGCAGCACTACGGCTACACCCGTGAGGAGTTGCTTGCGGCGAACATGATCGACATCCGTCCAGCCGAAGAAGTCGCATCAACCAGGGCATTGCTGCTGAGGCCATCGGACGAGTACCCGCAAGGCAGGATTTGGACGCATTCGAACAAGAGCGGCCAGCAGATGCGGATGATGGCGTTCGGTCACGAAATCGACTTCGATGCACACCCGGCCCGACTCATCGTGCTGCATGACGTCACCGAGAGCGAGCGCACCGAGCAACGCTTCCAGCTGGTCGCGCGCGCCACCAGCGATGCGATCTGGGACTGGGATCCACAGGCCGACACGACCTGGCGCAGCGACAATGCTTACGCTCTGTTCGGCTACACAAGCAATGAGATCGGCACGACCCGGCAGGTGGTGGAGACGGTAGTGCATCCGGACGATCGCATACGCATCACCGAAAGCCTCGACGTGGCGATTGGTTCGAGCGCCACCGAATGGGAAGAAACCTATCGCCTGCAGCGCAAGGACGGCAGTTATGCCGAAGTGCTCGATCGCGCCTTGATCCTCCGCGATCCGCACGGCCG
>JBDSVN010000150.1:0-5117 GCA_039927175.1 Lysobacteraceae bacterium
GCGGCACAAACCAGCGGAACCGGGCAACCCGGGTGCACCGGCACGGCCACGCCTGCCACCTCGCATAATTTCAACGCGTTGGCGACGGTGTGATCGAGGCCGACATTGCCTGCAGCGATCGTCAAGCCGACGACTTCGTGATGCGGATCCGAAAACGCCATCAGCAACGCCAGCGCGTCGTCCACGCCCGGGTCGGTGTCGATCAACAGCGGGATGCGTTCACTCATGCATGCAACTCCAAATTAGTCAGACGCCAGCATAGCGTTCCGCGCTGCCAACCCAACGCGCGACGAGACGTTCTGCCCGCGCCGGATCGCTCGCAAGCAAGTCGTCAGCCATCCGTTGCACCAGCGGCAGCAAGGCAGCATCACGAACCAGGTCGGCCACCCGGAATTGCGCCAAACCGGTCTGGCGGGTACCGAGCAATTCGCCGGGACCACGCAACTCCAGATCCTTCTGCGCGATCACGAAACCATCGGAGGTGCTGCGCATCGTGTCGATGCGCTGGCGCGCCATCGCCGACAGCGGCGGCTGATACAGCAGCACGCAAGTTGACGCCGCCGCGCCGCGTCCCACGCGGCCACGCAATTGGTGCAATTGCGCGAGACCAAGACGCTCTGCGTTCTCGATCACCATCAGGCTGGCGCGCGGTACATCGACGCCAACCTCGATCACCGTCGTCGCAACCAGCAACTGCAATACGCCGTCCTTGAACGCGCGCATCGACGCCTGTTTTTCGGCAGGTTTCATCCGCCCATGCACGAATCCGATCCGCAATTCCGGCAATTGTTCGACCAATTGCGCATGCAACGCGGTAGCAGACTGTGCCTGGATTTCGTCGCTTTCATCAATGATCGTGCACACCCAATACGCTTGCCTGCCTTCCGCACACGCGGCGCGGATGCGTTCGATCAGCTCAGTCCGGCGTTCGACGCTGGTGGCGACGGTTTGCACTGGCGTACGCCCGGGCGGCAATTCGTCGATCACCGACACATCAAGATCCGCATACGCAGTCATCGCCAACGTGCGCGGAATCGGCGTCGCGGTCATCACCAGTTGATGCGGTACGCGTTCGCCGTCATTGCCCTTGTCGCGCAACGCGAGCCGCTGGTGCACGCCGAAGCGATGCTGCTCGTCCACGATCGCCAGGCCGAGGTCCGCGAACACGACGCCTTGCTGCATCAATGCATGGGTGCCGATCACTACTTGCGCACTGCCGTCGGCAATCGCCGCAAGCGCCTCGCGTTTTGCCCGTGCGGCAAGTTTTCCTGCCAGCCACGCGACTGTGATATCGAGCGGCTCCAACCACGTGCGAAACGTCGCAAGATGCTGCTCGGCCAGCAATTCGGTCGGTGCCATCAAGGCAACCTGGCGACCCGACGCGACCGCCCGCAATGCCGCAAGCGCAGCGACCACGGTCTTGCCTGATCCGACATCGCCCTGCAACAAACGCAACATCGGCTCGGTATGCGCGATGTCGGCGTGGATTTCGCGCAGCACGCGCTCCTGCGCAGCGGTCGGCTTGTATCCCAAACGTGCACGCAATGCATCGGCCAATCCGTCTTGCGCGGTAATCGGCTGCGCGCCCAGCCGCCGCACTGCCATCCGCTGCCGGCGCAGGCTGAGTTGGTACGCAAGCAGCTCTTCCAGCGCGAGGCGACGCTGCGCCGGATGCACGCCCGAAGCGAGCTGCGAGACATCGGTATCCGCAGTCGGTTGATGCACGGCCAGCAACGCATCGCGCAAGCTCGGCAGTTGTTGCTCACGCAAGGCATGCGCAGGCAGCAATTCAAGTTCATCGGCTGGCGGCAAGCGCTGCAATGCAAGTCCGATCAATCGTCGCAGCACAGCCGCGCCGACACCCTCAACAGCTGGATAGACCGGGTCGAGGCGATCACGCAAAACGGATGTTCCGTCCTCTGCGAGGAATACGTATGACGGATGTGCAATCTCCAGGCTATTGCGCCCTGGGCGCGGCGTTCCGTAAGCACGCACGCGGCGACCGACCACGAATTGCGCAACTTGTGTTGCACTGAAATGGAAAAAACGCAGCACCAAGGTCGCGCCGGATTCGTCACCAAGTGCAACCTGCAGCATCGGTCGGAAACGACGGCTGCGCTCGACCGCTTCAACCCGTCCTTCGATCTGGGCCGGAACACCCGGTTGCAGTGCGCGAATCACACTCAATCGGGTGCGATCCTCGTAGCGCAATGGCAGATGCAGCCACAAATCCTGCACGTGCAGCAAACCATGCGCTGCGAGTTTCTCCGCAACACGCGGACCAACGCCAGGCAATGAAGACAGTGACGTTTCGCCGATCGCAGCCAGCACCGGTGTGGGTGGTTTGCGACGCAGCGCCTTGCTCACGCCAGAGTCGATCGCATGCGCATCAATCGAGCGCAAGTACCAGGTCGATTTCGACCTGCGCGCCTTTCGGCAAGGAAGCCACGCCGATGGTCGAGCGCGCCGGATACGGCGCACTGAAATATTCCGCCATCACCGCGTTGACCGCAGCGAAATCACCGAGATCGGCCAGATAGATTCCAACGCGCACAACATGGCTGAAATCGGTGTTCGCGGCCGCACAAACGGCGCGCAAATTGTCGAACACACGGCGCGCCTGTACATCGATACCGCCCGCAACAAGCGTGCCCGAGGCTGGATCCAGCGGGATCTGTCCTGAGGTAAACAGCATGCGGCCTGCGATGACAGCCTGGCTGTATGGACCGATGGCTGACGGCGCATGATCAGTGGCTACTGGCTGGCGTGACATGGGATTCCTGCTGACTGGATTCGGTACGCGAGTGTAGCGCGCCGCACTAGACCCGCAATGCATCCTGCACGACCGCGAGCTTGCGGATCCGGCTGATCACTTCTGCGAGGTGGCGTACCGACTTCACCTCGATCACGAAATGCATCACCGATGCGCTGATGTCGCGTTCCTGATATTCGACGCTGTCGATGTTCGATTTCGCCTCAGCCACCGCGGCTGCGACCTGCGCAAGCACGCCGGGCTTGTTGACCACCTCGATGCGCAGTTCGACCAGATAATCGCCCTCGACATTGCGATCCCAATCGATGCCGACCCAACGCTCGGGAGACTTGCGGAACTCGGCCACATTCTTGCACTCGAGCCGATGCACGACCACGCCCTTGCCGGCGCTGAGGTGGCCCATGATCGGATCGCCGGGAATCGGCCGGCAGCAAGCGGCGTAGGTGATGATGCCTCGCTCGGCGCCGGTGATCTGGATGTTGTCTTCGCTCGCTGGCCGCCCATGCGCGTGTTCGTCGGCGCGCGCCAGCGCCTGCGCAACCTGGGCTGGCATCCGATTACCCAAGGCGATGTCGGACAGCAACTCCTCGAGTCGACGATAGCGGTGTTCGACGAGATATTTCTCGAGTGCCGCCGCAGGCACGCTGTCGAGTGAACTATCGCGACGTTCCAACGCACGTTCGAGAATGCGATGACCGAGATCGACCGCGTCTTCATGCTCGAGGTGTTTCAGATGGTGACGAATCGCGGTTCGCGCCTTGCTGGAGACCACGAAGTCGAGCCAGTTGGTATGCGGCGTGGCCGACTTGGCCGTGATGATTTCCACGCGCTGCCCGCTGTTGAGCTTGGTACGCAATGGCACCAGCTTCTTGTCGACACGCGCAGCGACTGCGTGATTGCCGACATCGGTATGCACCGCATACGCAAAATCCAGTGCAGTCGCATTGCGCGGCAAGGCGAGGATCGCGCCCTTGGGCGTGAACAGATACACCTCGTCCGGGAACAGGTCGACCTTGACGTGCTCGAGGAACTCCAGCGACGAACCGGCGTACTGCTCAGACTCAAGCAGGCTGCGCAGCCAGTCGTGCGCACGCGATTGCGCACTGTTCGGTACACTGCCGCCATGCTTGTACACCCAGTGCGCGGCAATGCCGCGCTCAGCAATCAGGTCCATGTCTTCGGTACGGATCTGCACTTCCAGTGGCGAGCCATACGGGCCGAACAGCACCGTGTGCAGCGACTGGTATCCATTGGCCTTGGGAATTGCGATGAAATCGCGGAAGCGCGCGTCCAGCGGCTTGTACAAACCATGTGCGATGCCGAGCGACTGATAGCACTGGCTCACCGTCTGCACGACCACGCGAAACCCGAACACGTCCATCACCTGGGCAAAGGACTTTTGCTCGGTGCGCATCTTGTTGTAGATGCTGTACGGCGTCTTCACCCGGCCGACCAGGCGGTACGGTAGACCCTCCTCGGCCAGTCGTTCGGCGAGACGTTTTTCGATCACCGCCATCGCTTCGCGGCGCACCACCGGCTGGCTGCGGATGCGGCGCAGGATCGCGGTATGACGGTTCGGATAAAGAATGCGGAACCCGAGATCCTGCAACTCGCTCTTGATCCGGTTCATGCCCAGCCGCTGCGCGATCGGTGCAAAGATGTCCAGCGTTTCGCGCGCGATGCGTTTCTGCCGTGCCGGCGCGACCGAACCGAGCGTGCGCATGTTGTGCAGGCGGTCTGCAAGCTTGATCAGGATCACTCGCAGGTCGCGCGACATCGCCAGCAGCATCTTGCGGAAACTCTCGGCAGCCGCTTCCTCGCGATCGCGGAACTTCAGTCGATCCAGCTTGGTGACACCCTCGACCAAGTCAGCGACCGTTTCCCCGAACGCGTCGGCAAGCATGTGGCGATCAAGCGGCGTGTCTTCCAGTGCGTCGTGCAGGATCGCCGCACACAGGGTTTCGGCGTCCATGCGCAGATCGGCAAGGATCGATGCAACCGCAACCGGATGGGTGATGTAAGGCTCGCCGCTGTCGCGGGTCTGGCCAGCATGCGCGGATGCGCCGAGTACATAGGCGCGGCGGACGGTGGCAATCTGCTCGGACGGCAGGTAGTCGCGCAGCCTTGCTTCAAGCGCAAGCACGTCGTCCGGCACCGATTCGGGGCCGACAGGAACGGACTCGTTGAGCTGCGTATTCATGCGGCCAGCCTACGCGGCGGCGCGTGGAGCGGCAAACGCTACCGGCTTATTGGCACATCGACGGCGACCAACGGGTCGCCGGTGATCTTGCAATCAGTCGTCGCCACCCTTGGACAGGTCGTCATCGACAACTTCGGCGGCAGC
>JBDSVN010000151.1:0-5155 GCA_039927175.1 Lysobacteraceae bacterium
GCTCTGTATCGGCGACGTTTACGGAAATTGAACGAATGTTGCCGGACGGCTAGAGCTTCTACTCAGACTGGGAAATCCATACCCGCAGGGCATCAGCATCGGCAAACGGCCCGTACTTGCGCCGCAGCAGTCGGCCGTTGGAGTCGATAAGGACGCTGTAGGGCAAGGCGCCCAGACGATTGCCCAGCCGCACGCCAGCATCGCCTTGGGCGTTGTCGAGCAGGATCGGATAATTGGCCGGCGTTAGGCGAAGATAGCTGCGAACTGATGTGGCATCGTCCTGGGCAATACCCACAACGGCAATGCCATTCGCGCCTTGGGTCTTTGCGAATCCGACCAGCAACGGCATTTCTTCGCGACATGGCCCGCACCAACTGGCCCACACGTTCACCAGCACGCGCTGTCCTTGTGGTGCAGGCAACGGTCGCGCGTGTCCATCGAGATCGGTCAATGCCAGCGGTCCGATGACATCGCCCTCGCTGGCCGCGCTCATTCCAGCCGGGATGTGCGATGGAACGACGCGTTCGGCAAGCCAGCGCCCGGCTGTAGTACCAAGTAATGGACCCGGTCCATTGAGGCGTACTGAAACAATCAATCCGAGCATGCCGGCCAGCAGTGCTGCGCCGACGATGGCAAGCATCCGCAGATTCATTTCGTCGCACGCACGAGCGCGTCATCGACGATGGACTGGGTGAGGATGTTCGGCAACACTTCGCCTTCGCCGCCGCCTCTCGGATACACGACATACAGCGGAATGCCGACGGCATGGTGGATTGCGAGGAAATCGGTGATCGGCTGGTCGACATCGGTGTAATCGCCGATCATGTAGACCGCGCCTGCCTTGTCCATCGCACCAACGAATGCGGGCCGTGCAAGAACCGCTTTCTCGTTGGCCTTGCAGGTAATGCACCAGTCGGCAGTGATGTCCACGAAAACGACCTTGCCCTGCGCGCGCAGTTCGGCGAGCTTTGCCGCCGAATAGGCCACTGTTCCGCTTTCTGCTGCACGTGCTGCCTGCGCTGGAAGGCGCTGGATGGCGGCAAGCGGTAATGCCGCTGCCAGCAGCGCGAGCAGCGCGATCGCACGAACCGTGTGCTGGCGCGTGCTATAGCGGCCGCGCTCCCACAACCACACGCCGAGCGCCAACGCGACTGATCCGATCAACACGTATAGCACGGCATCGGCGCCACGTTGGGCAGCGAGAATCGACACCATCCACGCAGCGGTCAGATACATCGGGAATGCCAGCACCTGCTTCAGTGTTTCCATCCATGCGCCCGGCTTCGGCAGGCGCGAAGCGAGTGTCGGGACGAAGCCGATCAGCAGGAACGGCAAGGCAAGGCCTAATCCGAGCGCCAGGAAGACTGCGATCGCCATCGCAGTGGATGAAGCAAATGCATACGCGAGAGCCGATCCCATGAACGGCGCCGTGCACGGGCTGGCGACCACGACCGCAAGCACGCCGGTGAAGAAGTCGCCGGCATGGCCGGATTTCTCGGTGAGGCGCTGACCGATTCCGGTCATGCCCGCGCCGAATTGATAGACGCCCGAGAGCGCAAGCCCGACTGCAAGCATCAGGTATGCGAGCGCCGCGATCACGAGTGGTTGTTGCAACTGGAAACCCCAGCCGAGTGCGAGGCCAGCTTGGCGCAATCCGATCGCGATTCCGCCGAGCGCGGCGAAGCTCAGCATCACGCCGGCCGTGTACCAGAGCGCATGCCTGCGCGCCTTGCCGCGACTCTCGCCCGACTGCACCAGCGAGAGCGCCTTGAGCGACAACACCGGCAATACACAGGGCATCAAATTCAGGATCAGGCCGCCGCCGATGGCGAGCAGCAAGGCGGTGAGCAGGCCGATGCGCGATGCAGTATTCGGAGTTTGTGCAGCAACGGCTGCTGGCTTGCCAAGTATTGGAGTTGTTGCGGCTTTCATCTGCGCGGCAGATGCGATCGCGCCGCCTGCCGGCAGATTGAGTGACACGCTGCGCCGCATCGGCGCGTAGCAGATGCCGTCGATCTGGCACCCCTGCATCACGACATCGAGCGTGATCTGTTGTGCGCCAGTGTTCTTGCGCAGCAACGGCAACGGCACATCGGCTTCGTCGAAATACACCGCGACATCACCGAAGTGTTCGTCGTGATACTGCTTCGCCATCGGCCATTGCGGTTGGCCCGGATGCACCGCATCGTTCGCGCTCGCAAGCGTGATCGAGGTCCGGTCGCGGTAGAGGTAGTAGCCCTTGGTTGGCGTGAAGCGCAACAGCAAACCATTCGGCGTATCGACGAGAGCGTCGAAACCGAACGCCTGCTCGGGTGGCAAGGGCAACGTGTCGGCGCCGTTCAGCGTTGTTGCGTTCTCGCCATGCGGCGCGAATGGATTAGTGGATGTTGTGGTAACGGGAAGCGCATCGATGCCGCCGGAGCTGGAAGTCGTTGCACCCGTTGCAGGCAACGCCAGATGCAGCGTGCGTTTTTGCGGCGGATAACACACGCCGAGATCAGCGCAGCCTTGGTATTTCACGATGAAATCCACCGCGTTTGCATCGCTCGCCGCCGCGCCGGTCAGCGTTGCAGTAACGCGGTCGTGGTAGATCTGCACGTCGCCGAAAAACGGATCGTGCTTGTGGATGCCGTCTGGAAGCTGCAGCGGGTTGGATTTGAACGCGGCATCGACTGGCATCACGCTGATGCGTTCGCGATACAGGTAATAGCCTTTCGCGATGGCCCAGGTGAATTCGATCTTGCCGCGGTCGACGACCTTGGGGCTCAGTGCGAAGGCCTGGTCGACTGGCAATAGATCGGATTCGTCCACTGCGCGTGCGGGCGAAGCAGCCAGAACAAGCAGCAAGAATGCGAAGGTCGCGCATGCGATGACGGCAAGCCGCGACCTCAATCCGCTGGAAGCATGGCAACGAATCATTCGGTTGCTCCGATCAACGCAGTCGCATCGCGAACCCACTCCAGATAGCGATCCAGTCCGGCGACGACGTCCAACGCCAGCACTTCCGGTACTGCATGGGGATGGGCTGTCACGAGGTGTTCCTTCAATGAGTCGAATCGATCGGTCGTGGTCTTGATCAACAACAGTGTCTCCAGTGCGCGTTCGATTTGGCCTTCCCAGCGGTACACCGACCTCGCGCCGGGCAGGATGTTTACGCAGGCGGCCAGACGCTGCTCGACCAGTGCGGTTGCAAGCGCGTCGGCAGCGACGGAGTCGGGATGCGAACACAGAACCAGCAGGATGGACATCGAAGCGACAGGCCAAGGTAGTCGTACAGCCTAGCCGCCATGCCCATTGCTGTCATGTGAAGGCTGCCCAGCCCTTGAAACGCCGCCTGCCGACTCCATTAGGAAGCTAGCCGCGACTTCCTTGCGTCATCGTTCGCGCGTAAACTTGGCACTCACGGGTGTCGAGTGCTAACAACTCCATCCAGTTCATTTTGTTTCAATCACTTGCAACCATAATGAGGTTCCCCATGAAGCTCCAACCGCTGTTCGACCGCGTCGTCATCAAGCGTATGGAAGAAGAGAAACTGTCCGCTGGCGGCATCGTCATCCCCGATTCGGCCACCGAAAAGCCGATCAAGGGTGAAGTGATCGCCGTTGGTCCGGGCAAGGCCCTGGACAACGGATCGCATCGCGCCCCGGGCGTGAAGGCCGGTGACAAAGTTTTGTTCGGCAAGTACTCCGGCACCGAGGTCAAGCTCGATGGCACCGAGTATCTGGTCGTGAAAGAAGACGACATTTTCGCCGTGATCGACTGAGTTGAGCGGGGGCTGGAGGCTGGAGGTTCGGGATTGGTGAAAGCCGTCTCGCCCAGCGATCCATCCCCGCCAAGTTGCCGTTCACTAGCCCCAAATCCCCAGATCCCAACTCCGCATTCAGGAAAATAATCATGGCAGCCAAAGAAGTTCGTTTCGGTGAAGACGCGCGTGCGCGCATGGTCAAGGGCGTCAACGTCCTCGCCAACGCGGTCAAGGTCACCCTCGGCCCGAAGGGCCGCAATGTCGTGCTCGAGAAGAGCTACGGCGCCCCCACGATCACCAAGGACGGCGTGTCCGTCGCCAAGGAGATCGAGCTGGCCGATAAGTTCGAGAACATGGGCGCGCAGATGGTCAAGGAAGTCGCTTCCAAGACCTCCGACGTCGCAGGCGACGGCACCACCACCGCCACCGTGCTGGCGCAGGCGCTGATTCGCGAAGGCATGAAAGCCGTCGCCGCCGGCATGAACCCGATGGACCTCAAGCGCGGCATCGACAAGGCCGTCGCGGGCGCCGTCGAGCAGCTCAAGGCCATCAGCAAGCCGTGCAGCACCTCCAAGGAAATCGCCCAGGTCGGTTCGATCTCGGCCAATTCCGACGAAAACATTGGCGAGCTGATCGCCAAGGCGATGGACAAGGTCGGCAAGGAAGGCGTCATCACGGTTGAAGAAGGCTCGGGCCTGGACAATGAACTCGACGTCGTCGAGGGCATGCAGTTCGATCGCGGCTACCTGTCGCCGTACTTCATCAACAACCAGCAGTCCATGTCTTCCGAGCTGGAAGATCCGTACATCCTGCTGCACGACAAGAAAATCTCGAACGTGCGCGAGTTGCTGCCGCTGCTCGAAGGCGTCGCCAAGTCGGGCAAGCCGCTGCTGATCGTCGCCGAAGAAGTGGAAGGTGAAGCGCTCGCGACGCTGGTGGTCAACACCATCCGCGGCATCGTCAAGGTCTGCGCGGTCAAGGCGCCGGGCTTCGGCGATCGTCGCAAGGCGATGCTCGAGGACATGGCGATCCTGACCGGCGGTACGGTCATCTCCGAGGAAGTCGGCCTGCAGCTCGAGAAGGCCACGATCAAGGATCTCGGTCGCGCCAAGAAGGTGCAGATCACCAAGGAAAACACCACGATCATCGACGGCGCAGGCCAGGCCGACGGCATCCAGTCGCGCATCAAGCAGATCAAGGCGCAGATCGAAGAGACCTCGTCGGATTACGACAAAGAGAAGCTGCAGGAGCGCGTGGCCAAGCTGGCCGGCGGCGTTGCGGTGATCAAGGTCGGCGCGAGCACCGAGATCGAGATGAAGGAAAAGAAGGCGCGCGTTGAAGACGCACTGCACGCAACGCGTGCGGCCGTTGAAGAAGGCGTTGTCCCGGGCGGCGGCGTTGCGCTGATTC
>JBDSVN010000152.1:0-4868 GCA_039927175.1 Lysobacteraceae bacterium
GGCGCATCCTTCGCGAGCTTCCACGCGCCACGGCGCTTGCCGATCGCAGTCCACGTCCACACCGTGTCGGGCTGCATGTTCGACACGCATTTCGCCTGCACGGTGATGCGGCCGATGTGCGAATCGACGTGGATCCAGTCCTGGTCGGCGATGCCGTATTTCGCCGCCGTCTCCGGATGCAGGTACATCCAATTGCGCGTTGCAATCTGCCGCAGCCACGCATTCTGCGAACCCCAAGCGTGGTACATGAACATTGGGCGTTGGGTGATTGCGCTGAGTGGGAAATCCTGCGTTGAGGTTTCAACGCTTTCGAACGGCTCGTACCAGATCGGCAGCGGATCGAAATACAACGCGACGCGTTCACGATCTTTCTCCGGCGGTTGCACTGCGCCGAATCCATGTGCCGCAAGACGGAACTTCTGCAACGTCTCCGAATACAGCTGCATCACGACCGGCTCGGCATTCGCAATGAAGCCCATACGCGCCGACCATTCCAGGTAATCGCGATTGGCCATCTTGTAATAGCGTGCGGAGTCGGGAATCGCGGCGTGCCAGAAGCCGCCGTGCGCGATGTACGCAGCGAGCTGATTCGGATTCGGCGCGCCTTTGCCTTCCAGCGAGCCATCCGCACCACGCCAACCCGCAAGCAGGCCGACGCCCGGCGCGCGCTGGTGGTTGACGATGTAATCGGCATAATCGCGATAGATCGGCGCGCCGGTTTCATCGACCATACCCGGCAATTTCAACCGCGCACCGAGTTCGAGCAGCACCGACTGGAAGCCGCGCACATCGCGCGGCGTTCCATCCTGTGACACTTGTGTTGCCGGATCGAAAACGGGATGACGAATCGCATCCGATGCGCCATCGGCATCCGAGATCGGGCGATCAAGCATCGACATTGCATCAAAGCGTTCAAGGTAAGTCGTATCCGGCAGCACGAGGTCGGCATACGCAACCATCTCACTAGCGTAGGCATCGGCGTAGATGATGCGCGGAATCTTGTACTCACCCGATGCCTGTTTATCGGTGAGCATGCGCATCGTCTCGGCGGTGTTCATCGACGAATTCCAGCTCATGTTCGCCATGAACATCATCAAGGTGTCGATCGGCTGTCCGCTTTCGCCAGCGGTGTTTCCAGCCCATGCGTTGCGGATCACCGTGTGCATCATGCCGTGCGCAGCCAGCGGATATGCCCATGAATACGCATGATCGATGCGTCGTGGCGCACCGTCTGCATCGACCAGCAGGTCTTCCGGGCCGTGAATGAATCCGAGCGGGCCTGCTTCGAGCGTGCCGTTTTCGCGACGCGCCTTGCCCGGACGATTCGCAGGAGGAATCTGTTTGGGATACGGCGGCTGGTAGCGGAACGATCCCGGCGCATCGATCGCACCGAGCAACATCTGCAAGAGATGAATCGCGCGGCAGGAATGGAAGCCATTGGAGTGCGCGCTGATGCCGCGCATCGCATGCATCGACACCGGGCGACCGATCATTTCTTCATGCTTGCGACCGTGCGTGTCGGTCCATGCAATCGGCAGTGAGAAGTTGCTGTCGAACGCAGCCTCGGCAAGTTCGCGCGCGATGCGACGGATCGTTTCGGCCGGAATACCGCAACGCTCGCTTACCGCATCCGGCGAATACTGCGGATCGAGATAACGCTCGGCGAGCAGATGGAACACCGGCGTTGCCCTGCGGCCATCAGGTAATTCGTATTCGCCGACAACGACTGGTGCGATGTCGATCGCGTTGGCATCGACCATTCCATTCGACAGCTTGTCGAAGCACAACGGATTGCCATCCGCATCGCGCACAAACAATCCATCGTCCGCGCTGCCAGGATTGTGGATCACCAGCCAGTGCGCATTCGCATAGCGCACGAGGTAATCCAGATCGATACGATCGGCTTTCAGCAATTCGTGGATGAGTGCGAACGCAAGCAATCCGTCGGTGCCGGGCCGGATGCCGACCCACTCGTCGGCGATCGCGCCGTAGCCGCTGCGCACTGGATTGATCGCGACGATCTTCGCGCCGTGCGCCTTGAGCTTTCCCAAACCAAGCTTGATCGGATTCGAGTCGTGATCCTCGGCCACGCCCCACAGCATCAGGTAGCGCGTGTGCTCCCAGTCCGGTTCACCGAATTCCCAGAAGCTGCCGCCGAGCGTGTACAGGCCCGCCGCTGCCATGTTCACCGAGCAGAAACCGCCGTGGGCGGCGTAATTGATCGTTCCAAATTGCTGCGCCCACCAGCCGGTGAGTGCCTGCGACTGGTCGCGGCCGGTGAAAAATGCGAGCTCATCGGGATTGCGTTCGCGGATCGGCTTCAGCCATCCGGCCGCGATCGACAGCGCTTCATCCCATTCGATTTCCTTGAACTCACCACTGCCGCGCTCACCGACGCGCAACAGCGGCTTGCTCAATCGCGCCGGTGAGTAGTGCTGCATGATTCCCGCCGAACCCTTCGCGCACAGCACGCCCTGGTTCACAGGATGCGCAGGGTTGCCCTGGATGTAACGGATTTTCCCGTCCTTGAGCCATACCTTGATGCCGCAGCGGCACGCGCACATGTAGCAGGTGGTGGTCTTGAATTCGTCGCCTGGCGAGGGCGACAGATTGAGTTTGGGTTCGCTCATGACGTCTATTGTGCCGTCGCCGGCCATCGTGTGCGAACCCATGTGCCCGCCGTGCCGATATGATGGGCTGGCCAATCCACGGTGGAACGCAACAATGGAACGCTACGAACGCGCGCTGGCCCTGCACCGGATGTTGAAAACAGCCCGTTATCCGGTGACGACGAAACGGATGATGGAAGAACTCGGCTGCTCGCGTGCGACGCTTTATCGCGACCTCGCCTTCCTGCGCGATGCGCTCGGCGCGCCGCTGGATAGCACCGGCGAGGGCGCTTATCGCTACGACGAAACCGAAGGCACGCGTTTCGAATTGCCGGGTTTGTGGCTGAGTTCGGATGAACTGCACGCCTTGCTTGCCACGCACCAGTTGCTTGAACGCACCGGCAGCGGCGTGTTGTCGGGCGCGCTGGCGCCATTGAAAGGACGCATCGATGCGTTGCTGGCCGAACAGGCTGGCGGCAAGCGCTGGCCGCTCGAACGCGTGCGCGTGATTGCCTCCGGGCAGCGCGAAATGGACCAACTCGGCTTTCGCATCGCTGCCAGTGCGGTGCTCGATCGCAAGCAACTCGCGTTCGACTATCGCGCACGTTCAACCGATGAGCGCAGCCATCGCAAGGTTTCGCCGCAGCGACTCACGCATTACCGCGACAACTGGTATCTCGATGCATGGGATCACGAGCGCGATGCATTGCGCAGTTTCGCGGTCGATCGCATCAGCGCGGCGCACGTGCTCGATGCCGTCGCGCAGGATGTTCCAGACAGCGTGCTCGACGAGCATCTCGCCTCCGGCTACGGGATTTTTTCGGGCGCGCCAAAAGCATGGGCGACGATTGTCTTCTCGGCCAAGGCCGCGCGCTGGGTTGCCGATGCGCACTGGCATTCCAAGCAGGAAGGGAAATTCCTTCCCGATGGCCGCTACCAGTTGCGACTCCCCTACAGCAGCGGCAAGGAATTGCTGATGGATGTGCTGCGCTATGGCGCCGATGCGGAAATCGTCGAGCCGGTCAGCCTGCGCCAGCAAGCGCGCGCGATGCTGCAACTGGCGCTGGCTTCATACGAGAAGGACTGAATCGCGCGGCGATCAATGCTGCGGCGGATCGCCGGGAAGCTGCGGCACTTTCTGCAATCGCGTTGTCGTATAGCCGTAACCGGCCAGCTTGCCGAGCAATTGTTGGTACAAGACATCGTCCATCTGCGGCTGGCGCGAAAACACATAGCCGTACTTGCGATGCGGATGGCCTACGAGTGCCCATGAATAATCCGGCGCGACTTCCAGCACCAGGTAATCGGCATTCAACACGCCCCAGAACTTGACGACCCACTGCGCGTTGTTGGTGTCGGGTACGACGGTCGCGACGCCATGCCACGATTTGTCCGCGCCATCAAAGCTGCGCCGGAACACATAGTCGTTGTCGATCTTGCCATCCGCGCGCAATGCGTATTCGTCGCGCGTCATCACCTTGCCGTTCTCGGCAAAGTACGGAATGTTGGCGATGATGTACCAGGTGCCCTTGTAGCGTTGCAGGTCGACTTTCGCGCTGCTGTGCAGGACGGGCTTGCGCGTGTCCGGATCGCTGGCGCAGGCCGTGAGCAAAAGTACAGGGATGACGAGTGCGGCGAAAAGGATCGAACGGTGCAGACGCATTGGTGCGCTCCGGCAGGAATCAGCGACCAGCATCTGCTCTAAGAGTTGAAGATGGCGTCAACGTGCCGTCTCGGGTTTTGAGACTTGCGCGGAGGAGGATCAGCTCCACGCCCAATCAAGGAGTCCGTCATGCCGCGCCTGGTTCCGATGACATCTGCTGAATCTCCTGCCTTGCTGGCGCTGCGCCGCAGTGTCTGGCAATTGGCCGTACTTGGCATCACCACGGCGCTGGCGCTCGTCCGTATTGCCCCGCAATACGACGTGGCTGCGGCATGGAGTGCATTGTTTCCGCTGACTGCGCTCGCCACGCTGTATCGCCATGAGTTGCTGGGTCTGATTCGCGCGCAAGCAACAGCTGCCGCCGCTGGCAACGCGCGCCGTCGACGCACGTTGCGTAAACAGCCACAGGCGCGGCGCGCGATTTCGGACCGCTCGTTGGCGAAGCCGCATCAGCTGCGCACGCAACACGCCATGGGTTGATCCGGGTCCGTCATGCAACCGTAATGGTTCGCGATATTGGCTGCCCCCATCCGCCTTCGGCACCTTCCCCCGTAAACGGAGGAAGGATTACAGCTGCATCTGTAGCTTGCACCGCA
>JBDSVN010000153.1:0-2721 GCA_039927175.1 Lysobacteraceae bacterium
ACGATCGCCGGAAACACCTGCAGCATCCAGATGCCGCCGAGCAGTTGCAGGTTGATCGCATATTCGAGCGGCAGGAATACGACGAACGCGAGCGCGCCGAACTTGACCACCAGCGAGGTGACTTTGGCGACGGTCGATTCCTGCTTCGGGCTCATATTGCCGTTGATGTAAGGACGCCAGATATTGCGGGTGACGAGATTCGCCGCGCCGATCGACATGATTGCCGCCGGGACCAGCGCGCCAAGGGCGATCGCGGCGAAACAGAATCCTGCGAACCATTCCGGGAAACTCTGCATCACCAGTGCCGGCACGATGGCGTTGCCCTTGGCCTGCACATGCGCGGCGATCGCCATATAGCCCATCAGTGCGATCAGCCCGAGCATCACGCTGTAGGCTGGAAGCAGCATCGCATTGCGGCGGATGGTCTTCGCACTGTCTGCTGCGAGCACGCCGGTGGATGCGTGCGGGTACAGCATCAAAGCCATGGCCGAACCCAGCGCAAGGCTCGCGAAACCCATCGCCTGGCCGGGTTGCAGGACGATCCCGGTCGCGCCACCTTTCGCCGCGAACGCCTGCTTCGCCGCCGTGAAGATCGCGCCGTAGCCGCCGAGTTGCAGCGGAATCACGATCACCGCCGCGATCACGAAGACGTAGATCATCGTGTCCTTGACGAAGGCGATCAGCGCCGGCGCGCGCAGGCCGCTCGTATAGGTGTAAAGCGCGAGCACGATAAAGGCCGCGATCAAGGCGATTTCAGCGCCTTGGGCGACCGCGCCAAAACCCATCGCCTGGAACACCACCTGCATGCCGACCAGTTGCAAAGCGATGTAGGGCATCGTCGCCAGCACGCCTGTCAATGCGACGGCGAGCGCCAGCCAGCGGCTGCCATGGCGACCTTCGGCGAAGTCGGCGATGGTGATGTAGCCGTGGCGATGGCAGACATTCCACAGTCGCGGCATCAGCGCGAAGAAGATCGGGAAAGCGATGATCGTGTAGGGCAGCGCGAAGAATCCGAATGCGCCCACTGCGTACACCAAAGCGGGCACCGCGATCACCGTGTAGGCGGTGTACAGGTCGCCGCCGAGCAGGAACCAGGTGACGATGGTGCCGAAGCGGCGCCCGCCCAATCCCCATTCGTGCAGCAGGTCGAGGTCGCCGGCTTTCCAGCGCGAGGCGATGAAGCCGATCACGGTGACGGAGGCGAAAAAGAACGCAAATACTGCCCAGGCGGTCCAGTGGATGGCGCCACTCATGGCTTGCGCCCACGACCGATGAACCAGAGCAATAGCGGGAGCAACAGCAGCCACAGGAACAAATACCAATAGAAGAACGGGAAACCCCACAACGCCGGTTGTTCGCGGTTGTAGAACGGCACGATCAGGGTTGCGACGAATGGGACGAGCAGGAGCAGTCGGCGCATGGGCGTTCCAGTCATTCGGTCGATGGCAGCGATGAACGATACGCAATGAGTCGGAGTACGTGAAGCATCAGGCTCATCGCGCAAGTCCATCAAGCAGAGACATCTCACTGCACGGAGTACCTGCGCATTCCAATCCTGTCGTCGGACGATCCACCGCGAGTACGGCCAACGCTTCATCGCCGATGCTGCTCACGATGCTTCCCAGCACGCGGCCATCGGCGCTGACCTCGTTGCCAACAGCCAATGCGCTGCCGGCAATGCGTACCAATCCACGCTTGGCCTGGCCCAGATAATGCGTGCGTGCGACGATTTCCTGACCGGGATAGCAGCCCTTTTTCAAGCTGAACGCATGCAGCCGTTCGAGCGACAGCATCTGTGGCGTCCACGATTCGATTTGATCCGCGCCGAGATGGGGCAATCCATGGGCCAGGTCAAACGTGGCCCAGCGTTGCACATCGGCTTCCGGTGCGACTGAGGCCGTTGGAGCATCGATGTCTGTTTCGATGCGCAATGCACGCGGCCCTCCACGGGCACTGAAATCCAGTTCAACAATTTCCTTGTTCCCGCTCGCCTCGCGATGCATGTTGGAGCCGTTCGCGTGGTGGGGTTGTGCAAAGGTGCCAAACGCCATGCAATCGGCTCGCGCAGTGAGTTTCACCTTGCTGCGAAATACGAAACGTTGCAGTCGTGCGATCAATTCCACTGCTGGCATATCCGGAACCAGAAGCCAGTAACGATCCGCATCCAGTGCGATCAACGCGAACAAGGCAATCACGCGGCCTTTCGGGTTCAGCCATCCGTTCCATTGCCAATGCAGCGGCGCCAACGCACGCACGTCATTCATCAGTTGAGCCTGCAAAAAAGCGCCCGCGTCACTGCCGCTGACTTCGGCAAGTTGCCATCCAGGCAATACAAAATCATTGAAAGGCGCGTCTTGCTTGTTTGTCATGGCTTCGGGTCTTAAACTCGACGCTCTGATGAGCACTTCCCGAATGATAGGCGAAACGCCGCAGGCAGCCGACGTCCTCGACGATGCGCCTGCAGTGGATCATGCCACCGCCGATGCGGCCGACATCGCAAAGCAGCCTTTGCCACGCGAGTTCGGCGGCCGCGACGGACCTGATCCGACGCGTTTTGGCGATTGGGAGAAAAATGGCCGCTGTATCGATTTCTGACACTTGACGACTCGAATGCGCTTTGCGATGACGCGATCGCGTTGGCGCAAAACGTCCGCTTTGCACGAACGACGATGGAATTGCACATGGCACTACCCGAACGTCCGCTTTCGCCCTTCACCTCGG
>JBDSVN010000154.1:0-3493 GCA_039927175.1 Lysobacteraceae bacterium
GGACCGACGGGGTCACCATAAGACGTGTCTGGGCGAGTTGCTCGCTAGACGGAGTTGCGCAAACTTGATTTCGATCTAACCAACGGCGGATTCACCGTTGAGGCACTTGTTGGCGGAGAGAGCGGGATTCGAACCCGCGAAGCGGGGTTTAGCCGCTTACACACTTTCCAGGCGTGCTCCTTCAACCACTCGGACACCTCTCCGGATCATTCAAATCTTGTTATCTGCTGCAGACCGGCACCTTTCCCTCCTATGTCAGTGAAGGACATTGGACTGCACCGGATCAGCCACGACTTGTTGCCTGTTGCGCACTTGCACCGGTTCTGCCCGATATCATCAAATGACATCAGGCTGCACCGGATCAGCCGCAGCGGCGCATTCTACAGTGCTGGCGCAATGCGCACCACTGCGCGCTTGGCCGGGCTCGATCGGGTAGGCACAATAGGCACATGTCCTATCTCGTGCTTGCGCGTAAATGGCGGCCCCGGCGATTTTCCGAATTGGTCGGGCAAGTGCATGTGGTGCGCGCGCTGACCAACGCGCTGGTCTCCGGACGCGTCCACCATGCCTTTTTGTTCACCGGCACCCGTGGTATCGGCAAGACCACCATCGCGCGCATCTTCGCCAAGAGCCTCAATTGCGAACGCGGGCAGGGCGCCGAGCCTTGCGGCGAATGCGCGACCTGCCTGGACATCGATGCAGGGCGTTTCGTGGACCTGCTGGAAATCGATGCTGCATCCAACACTGGTGTCGACGACGTGCGCGAGGTCATTGAAAACGCGCAATACATGCCGTCGCGCGGCCGCACCAAGGTGTACCTGATCGACGAAGTGCACATGTTGTCGAAGGCCGCATTCAATGCGCTGCTCAAGACGCTGGAAGAGCCGCCGCCGCATGTGAAGTTCCTGCTCGCGACGACTGATCCGCAAAAATTGCCGGTCACTGTGCTGTCGCGCTGCCTGCAGTTCAACCTCAAGCGCCTCGACGAGCCGCAGATTCGCGGACAGATGGAAAAGATTCTTGCCGCGGAAGGCATGCCCGCCGAACCCGGCGCGTTGGCATTGCTGGCGCGTGGCGCTGATGGCAGCCTGCGCGACGGCCTCTCGTTGCTCGACCAGGCGATCGCCTACACCGCCGGCGTGCTGGATGAAGCCGGCGTGCGGGCGATGCTCGGAACCGTCGATCATGCACGCGTCGGCGCGTTGCTCGATGCGCTCGCAAATGCCGATGGCAGGGCGTTGATGGCAGAAATCGAGACACTCGCCGGTTTCTCGCCGGATTTCGGCCAGGTGCTCGAGGATGTCGCCGCGACCTTGCATCGCATCCAGCTGCAGCAACTCGTGCCGGGTGCTGCGGATGATGGAGGAGGATCCGTCGACGCGGATAGCGCTGCACTTGCTGCGCGTCTTGCGCCCGAACTCGTGCAGTTGTGGTACCAGATGGCGATCAACGGACGTCGCGATTTACCGCTGGCGCCCAGCCAACGTGCGGGTTTCGAAATGGCGTTGTTGCGGATGCTGGCGTTTCGGCCGGCCGGCGAAAACACCGTCGAAACAACACGTGATGTACCGGTGCGGCGTCCGGCACCGCAAGCGCCAATCAAGACGGCGAGTTCGCGTGGTGTGCGCACCGCAGACCATGACCCAGCATCGGTCGCGACGCCGGAACGGATCGCCACACCTGTGCGTGAATCCATGCCGCCGCCAACGGTTGTGCGCAAGGACGAGCTTGCGCAGAGAGTTGGCAATACGCCACCGCCATCGCGCGTATTGCGCAATCCCGACGAGTGGTTGGCTTTGATTGCAGGCAGCGGGTTGAAAGGCCCAATACGCGATCTCGCCGCGCACGCTACGCTCGTCAATCACAACGATGGCGTATTGACCTTGGCGTTGCCTGATGGCTTCGAGCACCTGCGCAGCGAAACCTTGACCGGAAAACTGGCCGATGCGCTTGCATCGGATCTCGGCGCCACTCCGAAAATCGTGTTTGCGAAAGCAGCATCCGATGGCGAAAGCCTGCATGTCCGCAATGCGCGGCATAACGACGAACGCCAGGCGAGTGCCGAGCGAGCATTCCTCGACAATCCATCGGTGCAACGCTACATGCAGCAATACGGTGCAAAACTCGTGCCCGATTCGATCCGCCCAACAGACGAGACCACATGAACATCGCCCAGTTGATGCAACAAGCCCAGCGCATGCAGGACAACCTCAAGCGCGTGCAGGAAGAACTTGCGGACGTCGAAGTCAACGGACAATCCGGCGGCGGCAAGGTTGCGATTACCCTGACCGGCAAGATGGAGTGTCGGCGCGTGCGCATCGATCCCTCGCTGCTCGACGATGGCGACATGCTGGAAGACATGATCGCGGCAGCATTCAACGATGCAGTAGCGAATGCGAACGACGAAGCGCAAAAGCGCACCGCCGATGCAACCGGTGGAATGCAACTTCCACCAGGGATGGGCTTCTGAGCGCGACGCCGCTACTTGAACAATTGATCGAGGCGCTGCGCTGCCTGCCCGGTGTTGGCCAGAAGTCGGCGCAACGCATGGCCTACCACTTGCTTGAACGCGATCGCGATGGTGGCCGTCGCCTTGGCGAACGTCTTGCCGACGCGATGGAGCACATCCGCCACTGCGTGCGTTGCCGGGATTTCAGCCAGACCGAGCTGTGCGCGGTGTGCGCGAATCCGGCGCGCGATATCGCGTTGCTGTGTGCCGTTGAATCACCAGCGGATCGGCTTGCGATCGAACAGGCAACCGGCTATCGCGGTTTGTATTTCGTGCTGCAAGGCAGGCTGTCGCCGCTGGACGGAATCGGCCCGCGCGAACTTGGCCTAGAACGCCTGGCTGCACGGTTCGCAGAAGGCGACGTGCGTGAGTTGATCATCGCGACCAATCCGACCGTCGAAGGCGAGGCGACCGCGCATTACCTTGCGCAGCTCGCACGCCAGTACAACGTGCGGCCCAGCCGCATCGCGCATGGCGTGCCGCTTGGCGGCGAACTCGAATACATCGATCGCGGCACGCTGTCGCACGCGTTCGGTTCGCGCAGCGAAATACCCGGCTGACAGGCATCCACGATCCTGGAGCATCGCCATGACCGACACCTTGTTCGACAAGATCATCCGCCGCGAAATTCCGGCCGACTTCGTTTACGAAGACGCCGACATCGTCGCCTTCCGCGACATCCATCCGCAAGCACCGGTGCATGTGCTGTTCGTGCCGCGCAAATCAATCGCAACGCTCAACGACCTCCAACCAGGCGACGCGGAACTGGTCGGCAAACTCGTGCTTGCTGCAGCCGCGTATGCGAAGCGCGAAGGTTTCGCCGAGAACGGCTATCGCACCGTGATCAACTGCGGCCACGATGGCGGGCAGACGGTATTCCACATCCATCTGCACCTGCTCGGCGGCGGCCCGCTGCACTCGCCGTTCGGTTGATCCGACGGCGTGTGCGTGCGCCGATTGTGGTTTTACTTATGGGGTGGGCGC
>JBDSVN010000155.1:0-5491 GCA_039927175.1 Lysobacteraceae bacterium
CGCGACGAAATCCGCCTGATGAAGCGCGCGGCGCAAATTGCCTGCGAAGCGCACGTCGTGGCGATGCGCGTCGCGCGTCCGGGCATGCACGAATACGAAGTGGAAGCGGCGATCCTGCACCATTTCCGCCGCAACGATGCGCAACTCGCCTACGAATCGATCGTCGGTGGTGGTGCGAACGGTTGCGTGCTGCACTACATCGCCAACAAATCGTTGCTGCGCGATGGCGACCTGCTGCTGATCGATGCCGGCGCCGAATACCGCAACTACGCATCCGACATCACCCGCACGTTTCCAGTGAACGGCCGCTATTCGAAGGAGCAGCGCGCGATCTATCAATTGGTGCTCGACGCACAAACGGCGGCGCTGGCGCAAGCGAAAGCCGGCCGGCACTACGATGCCGGCCACAACGCGGCCGTCGCGACACTGACCGAAGGCTTGCTCAAACTTGGCTTGCTCAAGGGTACATTGGAGAAAAATCTCGCGAGTGGCGACTACAAGCGTTTCTACATGCACAAGACCGGCCACTGGATCGGACTCGACGTACACGACGTCGGCGAATACCGGGTCGATGGGCATTTCCGTGAGCTTGAGCCGGGCATGGTTTTCACCATCGAACCGGGGCTGTACATCGCGCCCGGCAGCAAGGGCGTTGCCGCGAAATGGCAAGGCATCGGGGTGCGCATCGAAGACGATGTGTTGATCACCAAGAGCGGGCACGAAGTACTGACCGACGGCGTGCCGAGGGAGATCGATGCGATCGAGGCGTTGTTGGCGGAGCGTTGATGCATTGTGCTTTGAGCGGATGGGCAGCTGAAGTGCGCTCACCTCACTTCACTGTGTAAGGCGCATACCCGGTTCAAATCGCACCAGGCGATTTGGTGGAAAAACGTTACCGCTATCGGATCAGGGGCGGACGTATCGCGGATCGCGAAAGAAATCATTCCGTCGCAGCAAACGCATCCCGCGTCAGATTCTCCGGCGCACCCTCGGTGCAATGGACTTCGTCTTCGATGCGCACGCCGCCGAACTTGCGCAGGTGATCGACCATGTGCCAGTCGATCACTTTCGCATGCGGGCCTGCCTTCAGCTTCGCGAGCAGCATGTCGATGAAATAGATGCCCGGTTCGATGGTGACGACCATGCCCGGTGCGAGGATGCGGGTCATGCGCAAGAATGGGTGGCCATCCGGCTTCGGTATCGTGCCGCCTGCATCGCTCGCCATGAAACCGGCGACATCGTGCACTTGCAAGCCGATCGGATGGCCGAGGCCATGCGGGAAGAAGGTCGAGGTCACGCCGGTTTCGAGCATCGTGCCGCCATCCATGCGCACGATGCCCAGCGCGTGCAGCACGCCGGCGATGCGCAGGTGCGCCTCCAGGTGCAACTCGCGATAGTCCTGTCCGGGCTTGACCTTCGCGGCGAGCGCCTGCTGCTGCTGGTCGAGCGCGCCGACCAGCAACGCGAAACGTTCGTCGCCGTTGTGCCAGGTGCGGGTGATGTCGGATGCATAACCGGCATGCTCGGCGCCAGCGTCGATCAGCAGCGAGCGCGATTCATCCGGCGATTTCGCTTGTTGATATTGATAGTGCAGCGTAGATCCGTGTTCGTTGAGGCCGACGATGTTGCCGTAGGGAACATTGAGATCGGTTTGCCCGCTTGCGGCCAGATAGGCGCGATGGATATCGAGCTCCGATCCACCAGCATGGAAACAGTCGCGCGCGGCGTTGTGCCCGACCACGGCGTGGCGCTGGGCAACACGCATCATCGCGAGTTCGTACGCGGTCTTGAATGCGCGATGGAAATGGAGATAGTCGAGCAATGGCTGCGGATTGTTCGGCGTGAAACCGGGCAGGGCCGCATCGGCTTCGCCGAGAATCGCGGCGCGGCCCGATTTTGGAAAATGCTGAGTGGCTTCGTCGGCGGAATGCACCACGCGCACATCAAAGCCGTGCGTCCAGTAACCCGAAGGCGGCGCGGGCGGAAGATGCCAGTAATCGTCAGGTTGGACGTATACAAGTACGGGCACGCTGCCCGGCGCGTACACAATCCAGCAATCGGGGTGATGCAGCAACGGCACCCATGCCTTGAACTGCGGATTGACCTTGAACGGATACGGCATGTCGTCGAGGAAGCGCATCTTCTCGACGCCGGCCGCAATCAGGACGTGATCGCAACCAGCGCGTTCCAGCGCAATATCCATGCGTGCGCAAAGTGTGGCGATGTGATCCTGGTACGCGGTCGTATGCATGGCGTGATTCCTTGGCGAAGCAGTGTCGCGGCAAGTCAATAATGCCGTACCTGCGCCGTTGGCTGGTAATTGATTGCGCAGCGCGACCGCAACAACACGCGCCACGCGCATCAATCGTTGAGGTCGGCCTGCACCCATTCACTCAAGCGCACCGCGTCGGCTGGTGAAATGTCGATGAAGCGGAATCCGATCCACCGTGGCTCGTGCGGACCGTTTTGTTCCGTCCACAACTGGTGTGCGCCCACCTCCAATGTGTGCCGGTGCCCCGAGTTGTCGTACAGCGAGAACCGGAATTGGTACAGGGCATCGTCGGCCAGAGGAAGGTCCGACTGGATCAACAGCCCGGTTTCGGAGAGGTTCCCGATGCGCCCGACGACTGCTTCGGTCATCACGTCATGGACTTCGATCATCCGATCCGGATTGCGGCGGTGCTTGCGGCGATATTCGTTCATGGCCGCATTCCCGCTGCAGGATCGCTCTCGGGCGCATGATGCATGAACTTGCTGACGACTCCACGCATGGCGCTGGCAAGCATCGATTCCTTCTTCTTTTCCACGATCCGCACCTGGTCGTTCGCCATCGCCCGGGCCAAGGTGCCGAGCGTGTAATCGCCGACGCGCTGGCCGCGGTGGTTGATGAACAGGCATGTTCCGCTGACCACGCTGTACCACGACAGGCGCCGACGCACGGCATCGCCTTTCTCGTTGATGACGAACTCGAACCAGGTGCCGAACGGAAGCACGCTGATGGTTTCCATGTATTCCTGCTCGCGCGCGTTGAGCGGTGGCGGCTCGATTCCGGCGTTCTTTGCCGTGCTGGTTTCGCCAAGCCGTGCGCGCGCCTTGAGCTTCATCGCTATTTCGGTGCGGCTGGACGGCTCGTCGCCTTCTTCCACGCCACTGCTCAGACGCTGGCCGATGGCCGCTGCTTCATCGACGTGATAGCCGACTTGTGTCAGCGATTGTTCGATGTGCTTGGCAAGTACGACGGTCTGTTGCGCGTCCGGGGCCGATTCCTGGGTACTGCCGGATGAGGCCTTGCTGGCAATCTGCCTTGCGGTCTCGATCTGGTAGTTCCACTCGTCGGAATTGTCGCCATGCCGCAATTCGGTCAGCGCGAGTACGTCGGTCCATGCCTGGTTGAGCAGCGCACGGGTGAACAAGGGCAACGGATATTCGTCGCTGATCGCTTTCATGACATCACTGGCGTGTACGTGCGCGAGCTTGAGTTTTTCCTTGCCACGCGCGGCCTCGACGTGGCGGCGCTCAGCCACTTCGGCGCGGCGCATCAATGCCTGCGTATGGTTGTTGAGGTCGGCAAGCAGCGTATTGAATAACTCGACATCGCCATCGAATTCCTCGGTAACGCGTTCCACCAGGCGATGGACGTTGTCCATCATCTCGTGGTCGCCGCCATCTTCCCCGATCCAGTACGCACCCGTTTCCGCGACGGCATCGAGCATCTGGCTCGCCGGGTGTCCTTCGTGGCTGAAGAAGCGCTTGTCGCGCAAGGCCACGCGCAACAGCGGTACTTGCAATTTGGTGAGCAGATTGGCAGCCGGGCTGTTCGGGCGCACGTCCTTCATGATTTCGTCGAACAGCATGCTGACCAGTTCGATGGTATCGGTGTCTTCCTCGGCGAGCGCAGGCGGCGGATTATCGCCGGTGATCTGGCGCAACTGGGCCATCAAGTCCTGCTTGACGTGGCTGATCGTAGGCGCGGCCGACTGGCCGTTGACCATGATCTTCGCGGGCGGTTTGCGCTGCAACAGGCCAAGTACGGATTGCACATCGTTTGCCGATGCCACCCTGGTTTGCGCCGCTGCGCCGGACGCATGTGCCGTGGCAGTGGCATGTGTACTGCCAGCTGCCTGCGTCATTCCAGGACCAGCATGCCCGGCGTTATAGGTCCTGGAAGACCGCAGCAATTCGCGCAGGTCGGTATAGATGTCGTTGCCATCCGCAGCTAGTCGCTTCGTGCCGATCGATTCGCCCGGCCAACCGGTAAACGCAGACGACGACATGGCTGCAGCAACTTGCGCTGGCGACGTGGAGGAAACAGCGCGTTGTCCGCCGGATGGCGCTCGCGCAGACGATGTCGACCTGGAATCCGGCGAAGTCGATGCTGCGGCACTCCCACCGCGCGGGCTGGCGCGGAACCGGGTTGGCACGTACGTCAGGTTCGGCAATACGCCCTGATTGATCAGATAGGTATTCACGACTTCGATCAGTCGCGCGTAATCGTTCATCAGATGCTGATCGAACTGGCGGAACAGCAACAGGCGATGTTCGGCGCTCAATTCGAAACAGCGGCAGGCGCGGCGCAGATAGCGGCACAGTGCGGCCGGACTGACCGGCAACACCTGGTAATCCATCGCTGGCTTGCCGGCCATCACGCCGAAGCGCTGACTGACCAGGAACAGCGGGAAGCTTGCCCTGATTTCGGCACGCGCCTCGATTTCATGCAACAAGGTGGACTCGTCCATGTCGATGTCGGCCACCAGGCTGAGCTCGGTGTAATTGATTGCGTCTGCTGGTGTTTCTGTCGGAATGGCGTCATCGCGAATACTGGCCAGACTCGCTTCCAGGGCAGCGATGTAGTGCGGCATCAGGTCGAAGCGATTGCGTTTGATGCTGCCCAGCGCTTCCAGGCAATGCATCTGGATGTCGTTGCCGCGAGCCTGTTCCGCCATTTTGAACAGCTGTTGCTCAAGGCCATCGAGGGTGAGCATCAAGCCACGATCCAGATGTCCGGTGACGATCTCGAAGATTCCTTCCAGCAGCGTGCGAACACGCCGCGGGAAGGAACGCGTCGAAAGCGTGGCGGTGCCCGGATCATTCGCCGGCTTTGTGGATGTGGGTGTCGTCATCACGCTGTCCCCCTGATCGACACGCTCGATTCTATGCCACGGAACAGACCCCGCCTAGCACGGCCTTCAACTCAGCCCCGGGGCCGCCAGAGCAGAGTGACCTGCACGTTGCGGCCGGGGGTGTTGTAACCGCTCGCCAGTTCGTAGTGTTCGTCGAACAGATTGCCGAGTCGGCCCTCAAGACGCCAGCCTGAATGGAAGTCCCAGCCTGCTGCAAGATTCAGGAGTTTGTAGGCCGACAACGGCCCATCAAAATCCTGGCGCGTTGATGCGGCCAAGCCATCGATTGCGATGTCCACGCCGTTGCCAAAGTCGTAGCGCAGGTTGGCATCGAGTTTGCGACGTGGACGCCGCAGCAGGTCGAGCCCCGT
>JBDSVN010000156.1:0-6429 GCA_039927175.1 Lysobacteraceae bacterium
GGAACCGGCACCGGCAAGACCTACGCATATCTCGTACCCGCATTATTGTCCGGCCAGCGCGTGATCATCTCGACCGGCACGCGGGCCTTGCAGGACCAGCTCTATCACCGCGACCTGCCGCGCGTGCGCGAAGCGCTTGGCGTCGGCCTGCGCAGCGCATTGCTAAAAGGTCGTTCGAATTATTTGTGCCTGTATCGCATGAACCAGACCAAGGGAGATTCCCGCTTCCAGTCGCGCGAATCGGTTGCGCAATTCCAGCGCGTGGTCGCGTGGTCGTCGCGCACGAAACGCGGCGATCTCGCCGAGCTCGCCGATCTTCCCGAAGACACGCCGTTGTGGCCGCAGATCACTTCCACATCCGAGAACTGCCTCGGCAGCGAGTGCCCGTTCTGGGGCGATTGCTTCGTGGTGAAGGCGCGCGCGGAAGCGCAGGCAGCCGATATCGTCGTCGTCAATCACCATCTGCTGCTTGCTGACCTTGCGATCAAACAGGAAGGATTCGGTGAAATCCTTCCGGGTGCGAATGCTTTCGTGCTCGATGAAGCGCATCAGTTGCCGGATCTGGCCGCGCAATTCTTCGGCGAAGCGATCGGAGCGCGTCAACTCAACGATCTTGCTCGCGATGCGCTGGCCGAATGCGCGAGCGTGGCCGCTTCCATTGCGACGATCCAGCAACCTGCGCGCGCACTCGAACATGCCGTGCGCGTGCTGCGGCTGGAACTCGATGCGTTGCCGCAGCGCGGATCGCACCTGCGCATGCGCACCCATGCGCGCGTTGTCGAGGCATTGAACGAACTCGATGCCGCGCTGGATCAACTTGCCGAAGCTTTGACTGCATTGAGCGAAGCATCGCCCGGTTTCTCGACGACGTTCGATCGCGCCAACCTGCAACGGCAACGGCTCGCGCGCTGGCGCGATGGCGCTGACGATGATGTACGTTGGTACGAACTCACCCCGCGCGGTTTTATCCTGCAGCGCACGCCGCTCGACGTGTCGGCGCCGTTGCGCAATTTCCGCGAGGCTAGCCGCGCAGCGTGGGTATTCACGTCGGCGACGCTCGCGGTCGATGGCGAATTCAATCATGTTGCGGGTCGTCTCGGACTCGACGAGCCAACGACCTTGCTGCAACCGAGCCCGTTTGATTGGCAGCGACAGGCGTTGTGTTATTTGCCGCGCAACTTGCCAGAACCGAACCAGCGTGAGTACGTGCGCGCGATGATCGATGCGCTGCGGCCGGTGTTGCAGGCATCGAACGGCCGTGCATTCCTGCTGTTCACTTCACACCGCGCGTTGCGCGATGCAGCCGATCTGCTGGCAAACGATCCGTGGCCGTTGTTCGTGCAAGGCACCGCGCCGCGCAACAGCTTGCTTGATGCATTCCGCGCATCCGGCAATGGCGTGCTGCTCGGCGCGGCGAGTTTCTGGGAAGGCGTCGATGTGCCTGGCGATGCATTGTCGGTCGTCGCGATCGATCGGTTGCCGTTCGCCCCGCCGGACGACCCGGTGCTTGAAGCGCGCCTGGATGCAGTGCGCCGCGCCGGCGGCAATCCGTTCCGCGACGAGCAATTGCCGACCGCGGTGATTTCGCTCAAGCAGGGCGCAGGCCGCTTGATCCGCAGCTTCACCGATCGCGGCCTGTTGGTGTTGTGCGATCCACGGCTGCTCGGAAAATCCTATGGCCGGGTGTTCTTCGACAGCCTGCCGCCGTTGCCGCGCACGCGTGAGCTTGCCGACGTGCAGGCGTTTTTTGCGCCAGAATCGACGGTGCATGAAGACAGCATCGAGTGTAGCGACGCGATCGATGCACAAGGAGATTGGCCATGAGGATGCACGCATGAAATTGCTCGCCATCGAAACCGCCACCGAAGCGTGTTCGGTTGCGCTGTCGATCGACGGCGAGGTGCGCGAGCGTTTCGAGATCGCGCCGCGTCGGCATGGCGAACTCGTGTTGCCGTGGGCCGATGCATTGCTGACCGAAGCAGGCATCGTGAAATCGCAACTCGATGCAATCGCGGTCGGGCGCGGGCCCGGAGCGTTTACCGGCGTGCGTCTCGCGGTCGCGATCGCGCAGGGCATTGCGCTGGCGCTGGATCGGCCCGTGGTCGCGATCTCGACGCTGGCTGCGCTGGCGATGCAGTCTGATGGCGAAACGATTCTTGCCGCAATCGACGCACGCATGGGCGAAATCTATTGCGCTGCGTTCTCGCGCGATACCGATGGACTGGTCGCGGCGCTTGCTGCCGAACAGTTGGCGCGTCCGGACGCAACGGTCGTGCAGGAACGGCGCGACTGGATTGGCGTCGGCAGCGGATTCTCCGCTATTGATGGAGCGCTGGTGAATGCGCTTGGCGATCGCCTGTTGCGTTGTGATCCGGCCGCGTTGCCGCATGCTGCCGATGTGGCGCGTCTCGGCGCGCGTGCTTTCGCCAATGGCGAAGCGGTAGCACCCGAAAAACTCGAACCCGCTTACCTGCGCAACAACGTCGCGCTCACGCTTGTCGAACAGCAGGCTGCGCGCCGATAGATTCCGACGCGCGTGCCGTTCGCTGGATCATTTCACCCGGTTGGCAATGAAGTGATATGCCAACATGCCCACGCCGGCAGCGCCGATCAGCAACCCGAACGAGCCGGGGTTGTTGCTGTCCAGACGCAGCGCGCTGACCAGTCCGAAGGCGACACCGACCGTGGTCAGCACCAGGCCCCACTTCAACGCCGACAAGCGGCGCGCCTGTTCGTCGGCAAGCAACATCTGCTTGACCAGATCCTCCGACGTATGGTTTTCCACCATCTTCTTGCGCAAGCGTGCTTCAACCACGATCTTGATGGCCATCACGATGCAGACGAACAGCACCATCGGGATCAGTTCGGCAAGGTCCATTTCTTTCTCCTGAATTCGGGTGGATTGACCCGTTCGCAACGATGGACAGGGGCAGGGCGCATCCGGTTGCACTTGCAAGATACTGAGCATCAAGATCGCGGAATCGGGCGTAGCCTGCAACCTGGCGGCTCCTTCAGGTATCCATCGCTCCATGAGTGAAGACCAGGAACTGGTGACAGCGGTACTGGAACGGACGCCCGGGGCGTTCGAGCGGCTGATCGCACGCCACAAGGCGCTGGTCTGGCACGTCGTCTATCGGATGGTGAAGCATCCCGAGGACGCGCGTGAATTATCGCAGGATGTGTTCCTGCGGGTGCACCAGCGCTTGCACCAGTACCGATTCGAGAGTTCGCTGGCGACATGGATCGGCAGGGTCGCGTTCTCGGTTGCCAGCCGCCACATGCAGAAGAAACGGCTGCCACTGGCCGAGCCTGCGCAAGGTGAGGATGGCGACGTTTTCGACGACATCGGCGACGGTTTCGACCTGGAAACAGCCTGTGCCGACCGTGAGACGATGCAGCACCTCAACGCCGCCATCGAGTCGCTGCCGCCGCTGCAACGCACGCTGGTTACGCTTTATCATCTCGACGAGATGGGCATTGCGGAGATCGGTGGCATCACCGGCCTGCCCGAGGGCACGGTCAAGAATTACCTGTTTCGCGCGCGTGCGCGTTTGCGCAAGCAACTCGAAACACGATTGGGAGCGATCGCATGAATACCAACGATCACGAAGCACGCATCCAGGCCGAAGCCGAACGCGCCGAACGCGAAGGGCTTGCGAGCGGCCGCGATCCGCGCGTGGATCGCTATCGGCTTGTCGTGCGCGCGCTGCGCCAGCCGCTGGAGCCGCAACTGCCTGCCGATTTTGCATCCCGCGTTGCAGCTATCGCGTTGCAGCGCGATCGCGGCGAAGGCTTGGAGGAATGGATTGTGGTGTTCCTGATGCTGGCGATGGGCGTTGGTGCGCTGGTCTTCGTCGGCCCCGCGCTGGCCGGCATGATGCACACAGTCGTGAGTGTTCAATTGCCGCCGCTGCCATGGCATCAAGTGACCATGGCAGCGATATGCATCGGTGTGGTGTGGGCGATTGAACGCGGACTGGTGCGCGTGCACCAGCACGGCTCACGCCACGTCTGACCTGACATCAGCTCGGCGGTTTGTACGCCGTTGAACCCCAGAGCGCGTGCAGGCGAATGTCGCGACCGCAACCGATCCGGTAACGCTCGTAATTTGCAGGATTCTTGATCGTGTATTGCTGGTGGTATTCCTCGGCCGGATAAAACGGCCCGGTCATGACGATCTGTACCGCGATCGGCTGCTTGAACGCTCCCGATTTTTCCAGCGTTGTCTTGTACGCCTGCGCTTGCCGCATCTGCGACGCGTCGTGGGTGAAGATCATGCTGCGGTATTCGTCACCATGGTCGCAGGCTTGGCCATTGACCTGGGTCGGGTCGATGTCGTGCCAATAGATGTCCATCAGTTTCGTGTAACTGATCCTGGATGGGTCGTAATGCACCTCGACGGTTTCGACATGGCCGGTCGTGCCGGACGAAACTTCGTCGTAACCCGGATTGGCAACGTGTCCGCCGGAGTAGCCCGAAATCGCGCTGATCACGCCGGGCACCTTGTCGAATGCGTGCTCCATCGTCCAGAAGCAGCCACCGGCGAAGGTGGCGATCGCGAGTTTTGCACCGGGAATCGTGGTGATCGGAGTCACACTCGCGGCATCTGGCGAATCGGCGAACGCATGGCCTGCAAAGACGAGCGCGATCGACAGCGCAAGCGCTGATGCAGTGGTGCGAAACAATGACACTCGCATGTTCATGTCCTCAGTGCTGGCAAGGGTTGGCCCTTCGCGATGAAATTCAGCGCAACGCCGTTGTTGCACCAGCGTTCGCCGCGCGGGGCTGGACCGTCGTTGAACCGATGTCCCTGGTGGCCGCCGCAACGCACGCAGTGGTATTCGGTGCGTTGTTCGATGAGCTTGTAATCGTTCTTGAAGCCGACGCGCCCCGGGATCGACTGGGTGAAGCTCGGCCAGCCGGTGCCGCTGTCGAATTTGTACGAACTCAGGAACAACGGCAGTTGGCACGCTGCACAAACGAAGGTGCCGGCGCGATGTTCGTCATTGAGCGGACTGGTGAACGCGGGCTCGGTTCCTTCCTCGAACAGCACGTTGTAGGCGAGTGGCGGCAACAGTTTTCGCCACGCATCCTTCGCTTTGCGCAGCGGCTGGATGACGACATCGATCGCCTGGGTCGCGGCCTGCGCGAGCTTGGGTAACAGCGGCAATGCAGCAAGCGCGGCCATGGATTGGAGCAGGGTACGGCGTTGCATGGAGATCTCCACGAAGGCGTACCGACTGGAAGGTCGGCTTGCGTGGAAGGATGGGAGATACCATGTTGCAACGATGTGAAATCAGCCGGTCATGCCTCGATGGTCTGTCGCGACGTGAAAGCTGCACCGGTTTCGAATCTGTTCCATCCATTCGTCGTGAAGCGTGGCGCGATGCCGGATACATTCACCATCGTGCAATCGATTTCCTCGAACATGACACCTCTCCCGGGGGTGCATCCAGGTCTTGATCATTCATCGGCGAGCGACGCGGTGGAAGTGTCCGCGCCCGATGACGATGCTGCGTTGACAGGCAAATCTTCGGCCATGGCACTGCGAGCCCTGGATTCGCGCAGCTGCCGGATGAAACGCATCGCATGCCTCTCCGGCAAGGAAAGCCACTCCATCGCCAGCGGCGGAATCCCCAGTCTCCAGGTCAACTGGTAGATCGTGTTCTCCGAGTGGCAACTCGGATCGATGGTCAGGGCGCGACGCATGACACGCGACCAGTGACGCGGCGCGAACGGGAATGCCATGTGCGCGCATGTCCAGACGCCATTCGCGCAGGCGCGCCGGCGTTCCGGTGTCAGGCGTCCGGATGCATCGAGCACGGCGGCAGCGCGATCGAGCATTGCGACGATGGTGTTGTTGCGCACGTGTGGATCAATATTGGCCGATACCCGCGCACCGCCATGTTGTTGCCAGACACCAACACTGGCGCCGGATTCGCGCACGCAATGGAGTTCTCTTGCTGCGACCAGATCGAGCATCCATCGGGTGTCCTGGTTGAAATCCAGGGTCTCGTCCCATTGGAGTCCGTGCAACACGGTCTTCAGGAAAACGTAAGCCGTCGGCAGGGAGTTGCGTTCCATGCTGGCCGCAGCGATGTCCGCGGTGTCGGGCAGATCGTACCGGCGTACTTGTCCGCCGCACTCGTCGATGATATCCACCGGCCCGGCGCATACGTCGGCATTGTTCCGTTCAAGCGTCTCGTACTGCTGCGCCACGCGTGTCGGGTAGAGATAGTCATCGTCATCAAGAAAACGGATGTACTTGCAGCGCGCAAGTTCCATGCCGTGGTTGCGGGTAGCATTCGCGTGCTGCCGGGTGATCGGACTGATGCGCAAGCGCGGTTCGCGCTCATGCGAGGACAAGGTATTGCGCCAGGATGTATTGGGACCATTGGGAACGAAGATGATTTCGACATCCCCGCCCAT
>JBDSVN010000157.1:0-3241 GCA_039927175.1 Lysobacteraceae bacterium
AGTACGATGAAGGCGAAGACGCGAGCGAAGTGCGACAACTCGATCGATGGCCCGGTGCGCGCGACGAACCACATCGCGGTGCCAACCAGAAGCACGACGAGCGGAGGAGGGATCTTCAGTTCGAGCGCTTGCATGGGATTCTCCATGTGCGGCTGACTTGAGTAGTCACTCGCATGATAGCGATAAAGATGATGCGCATTGATTCGACGCGGAAAGCGACAAGTGGATAGGGCTCATTGAACGCATCAAATAAGTGAATCTGATCCTATTTTTTCATTCCAACGGGTCGCACCAACGACCACCGTTTGCGTGCGTCCGCCAACCCATACGGCATCGCCTTCAATGCGGATGCGGATGCGTGCGTCACGGCCCATCTCGCGGCCCTGGCTGACGCGATAGTCGCGCGCGAGCGGGCCGTCGGGTTCCTGCCATGCGATGTAGGCGGCGATCAATCCGTTCGCGGCGCCGGAAGCGGGATCCTCGACGATGCCGACGCCGGCCGGAAACGCGCGCACAACAAGTTCGTATTCCATACTGCGGCAACGCGCGAAGGCGCACAGGCCGAGGCTGTCGGTCGCTTTCGCCAGCGCAGCGATTGCGGCATGGTCTGGATGCCAGTCGCGCAATCCGGATTCGCTGGCGAATTCCGCCATCCACCAGCGGCGTCCGCCTTCGACGAATGCCGGCGGCAGCGCGCCGAGCGCGAGTCCGCCGAGCACATGGCGCAGCAGGGGTTCATCGATTCCCATGTGCAACACGCGCGCCGATGGCGCCTGCACGAACAGACGCCGCAACGCGCCTTCACCTTCGACGCGGATTTGCAGCAGGCCGGCCGCGCATTCCTGCACCAGCAATCCATTGCGTGGTTGCACGTTATCGAAATCGAGCGCGGCGTGTGCGCTGCCGATGCTGGGGTGGCCCGCGAAGGGAATTTCCCGCGTCGGCGTGAAGATGCGTAATTTGTAGCTCGCATTCGGCACCGTCGGCGGCAGCACGAACGTTGTTTCCACGAGGTTCGTCCACCCGGCGAAGTCCTGCATCGCAGCATCGCTCCAGTCCGCTGCATCGAGCACGACCCCGAGCGGATTGCCGCCGCCGATGCGGTCGGCGAAGACATCGAGTTGAAAATAGCGTGCGTCTGCCATAAATAAGGCCATTGAATGGGCGACTAGGGTGCCAGAAACGCAATCATCATGGACACTATGGGATCATCTGCACTTAACGAAGGACCCACTACATGATCGTTGTTCATCATCTCGACAATTCGCGTTCGCAACGCGTGCTGTGGCTGCTCGAAGAACTCGGCCTCGACTACGAGATCGTGCAGTACAAGCGCGATCCGGAAACAATGCTCGCGCCACCGGAATTGCGCGCCGTGCATCCGCTCGGCAAATCGCCGGTGATCGTGGATGGCGATGCAACAGTCGCCGAGTCGGGCGCGATTGTCGAATATCTGGTGGACAAGTACGGCAAGGACAGCGGGCTGAAGCCGCGCGATGATTCGCTGGAAAAGCTGCGCTATACCTATTGGCTGCATTACGCGGAGGGTTCGGCGATGCCGCCGCTGTTGATGAGCCTGGTATTCGCGCGTTTGCCGAAAGCGCCAATGCCATTCTTTGTGAGGCCGATCGTGGCTGGCATTTCGCGCAAGGTGCGCAGTTCGTATATCGATCCGCAGATCACGCTGCATCTCGACTACATGGAGGCCGAGCTCGGTAAATCGGCGTGGTTCGCCGGCGATGAATTCACCGCCGCCGACATCCAGATGAGTTTCCCGCTTGAAGCCGCAGCCACGCGCGGCGGATTGGGCGTGCATCGCATGAAGATTGCGGATTGGCTCAAACGCATCCATGCGCGCGCGGCATACAAGCGCGCGTTGAAACGCGGCGGCACGTTCAAGATCCTGGATTGATCGCAACATGGGCGGATCGTTCTCCACACTCGTCATCATCGCGATTACTTGCGTGGTCTCGTTCGCCGCGCTAGGCAATCCGAAATTGATGGACGCGCTGATCTTCTGGCCGCCAGCAGTGACGCACAGGCACGATTACTCGCGCTTCATCACCTACGGTTTCGTGCATGGCAGCGGCTCGCACTTGCTGTTCAACATGATCACGCTGTATTTTTTCGGTGGATTGATCGAGAGTTTCATCAACCAGCAACTGGGGCATTACGGCTTTGCATTGTTCTACCTGCTCGGTCTGATTGTCTCGATCCTGCCGACCTATCTTCGTCATCGCGATGATGACCAGTACCGCAGCCTCGGCGCATCCGGCGCTATTTCAGGCGTGCTGTTTGCCTTCATCCTGCTGCAGCCGTGGACGTCGATCTATCTGTTCTTCATACCGATCGGAATCCCCGCAATCGTGTACGCGGTGCTGTATCTCGCCTACACGATCTACATGGATCGCAAGAACGCTGACCGTATCAACCACAGTGCACATCTGTGGGGCGCCGTTTACGGCATGGTCTTCCTGATCGTGATGAATCCGCGTGTACTCAGCATCTTCATCGACCAGTTATCGCATCCGCGATTCGGGATGTAGTTCAGTCAGGCGATTGTGCATGCGATGATGTGACATGCACGAAGCCGCATTGATTTCGAATCAGTCAACTGCAAATCGCTTGCGAAGGTTGGTCGCACAAGCTGTGGTGGCATGCCTGCTGCTGCTGGTGATGTCACCCTCACATGCAATTCCGTTACGCGGCAGTTGGCATGCAGCCAATCCTTCCGACGTGCCTGAGCAGGTTCGCAACGCGCCTGCAGGCGCGAACGACAAGGGATTCGATTCAAGGCGACTGACCGTGATTCCGGCCGGCAGGCACGGCGCGTGGATCCTGTTGCAGCCAAACAGCACCGACTCCCCTTGGCCCGCACGCGATCAGGTCTTGCAGATCGATGATCCTGGACTGCAAACGTTCAGCCTGTTTCCTGTCGATGGGACACCGATCTTGAATGCAGGTTTGCTGCGAACAGGCGATGGCTGGCAGGGGCATGGCAGGATCGGGTTTCAGATTGATGGTGTCGCGCATGCGAAGGCGCGACTGCTGCTGCGGATTGAACCGGGGCGCGTTATTGCATCGCCGATTCGTCTTTCGCTGGTGAGCCCCGAACAATTCCGTCGCGAGGATGCGCATTGGCTGGCGCTGGCGACTGCATGTTTCTCGATCATGGCAGCAATGGCGGTGATGGCCTTGCTGTTTGCGTTCGAACTGCGCGACATGGCTTTCCTGTACTACG
>JBDSVN010000158.1:0-5241 GCA_039927175.1 Lysobacteraceae bacterium
GCGTTTCGTGCGCGGCGTGATCGACTCCGACGACTTGCCACTCAACGTCAGCCGCGAAATCCTGCAACAGAACCGCAACCTCGAAAAACTGCGTGCAGCCTGCACCAAGCGCGTACTCGACCTGCTCGACAAGCTGGCGAAGGACGAACCGGAAAAATTCGCGACGTTCTGGAAGGAATTCGGCACGACCTTCAAGGAAGGCGCGGCCGAGGATTTTGCCAACAAGGAGCGCATCGCCAAGCTACTGCGTTTTGCTTCGACGAAATCCGAAGGCGAAGCGCAGACGGTGTCGCTTGACGATTACATCGGCCGGATGGTCGAAGACCAGGACGCAATCTATTTCATCACCGCGAACGGCTACGCCGCAGCAAAGGGCAGCCCGCAACTCGAAGCGTTGAACGCGCGCGGCATCGAAGTGCTACTGATGGTCGATCGCATCGACGACTGGATGTCGAGTTACCTCACCGAATACGCGGGCAAGAAGCTACGCAATGTCGGCAAGGGCGATCTCGATCTGGGCAAGCTCGGTGGCGCCGACGAAGAAAAACGCAAGGATGCCGAGAAGGCGGCCGAAGGTATTCTCGCGAAGCTCAAGGAGATGCTCGGCGAGCGCGTACGCGACGTGCGCGTGAGCGAACGCCTGACCGAATCGCCGTCATGCGTGGTCGTGGACGACCACGATATGGGCCTCGCGATGCAACGCCTGCTCAAGCAGGCCGGCCACGACGTGCCATCAAGCAAGCCGATCCTGGAGATCAATCCGCAGCATGCGCTGGTCAAGCGGTTGGAGAGCGAAACAGATGCGACGCGCGCGAACGATCTCGCGCTCTTACTTCTCGATCAGGCGCAGCTGCTCGAAGGCCTTGCGCTCGACGATCCGGCGGCTTATGTGCGACGCGTCAACAGCCTGCTGGCATCAAATTGATGACAGGCGCAATGACATGACTACGCAATTCAAGATTGGCGATCACGTGTCCTGGAATTCGGAAGCCGGGCACGTCAGTGGCACGATCATCAAGGTGCATGAGCGTGACTTCGACTACAAGGGTCATACCCATCGCGCAAGCAAGGACGATCCGCAGTACGAGATCAAGAGCGACACCACCGATCACATCGCCGCGCACAAAGGTTCGGCCTTGAAGAAAAGCAAGCGCTGAACCGGACGCAGGAATGCCATCGCAACTGCCGACGACGGTGTGGACAATTGGTCATTCGACGCGAACGATCGACGAATTCATCGGCCTGCTGGAAGCGAGCCACATCAAAGCGATCGCCGACGTGCGACGCTTTCCAGGCTCACGGCGCTATCCGCAATTCGGCAGCGAAGCATTGCAGGCGACGCTTGCAGAGATCGGCATTGGTTATCGCTGGATGCCGGAACTCGGGGGGCGTCGCCGCGTCGCGCCCGATTCGCCAAACACGGTCTGGAAGAACGCCGCGTTTCGCGGTTATGCCGATTACATGCAGACCACGGAATTTGCCACTGCATTCGACGCTTTGCTCGCATACGCGGCGCAACAGCGCACCTGTCTGATGTGCGCCGAAGCGGTGTGGTGGCGCTGTCATCGTTCAATGATTTCCGATGATCTCAAATCGCGCGGCATCACGGTGCTGCACATCATGGGCGAGGGCAAGATGACCGAACATCCATACACCGCGCCGGCACGCATCGTCGATGGCCGGCTGACGTATGCGATCGGTGATGGATTGTTTGGCCGCGGTTGAACGGCGTTGCGCCGATCAATGGCGTTGCGCGGCCGGTGCCATCCGCTGCGTCGGCTCGATGGTAACGCTCGCGTTGTCGTTCATCAGTTGAACATGCCCGTCCTGGATCAAACATTGCAGTTGCATGTTGCGATCTGCGAGGGCCGCCAGCACTTGCACAGTGGCGGCAGGAATGTCGAAAACGGCAAGGTTTTTCAGGCGCGCGAGACCGTCCGCGATCTTGTCCCACCAGATATCGAACCCGCGCCCGCTATAGCCGATCACAACCACTTGCCGCGCGCGCCCGCAGGCCTTGCGGATGCGCGACTCGTCGGGTTGACCGAGTTCGATCCAGAGTTCGATCTCGCCGGTCAGCGATTTGCGCCATAGATCAGGCTCATCGTCGCTGCTCAGGCCGCGACCGAATTCCAGCCGTTCGTCGGCGTGCATCGCGAATGCCAGCAACCGCACCATCAAGCGCTCGTTGGTTTCCGACGGATGCTGCGCAAGCGTGAGCGCATGCGTCGCGTAGTAGTGGCGATCCATGTCGCTGATCGCGAGTTCGGCCTTGTAGATCGTGGCTTTGGGGGACATCTGGTTCCTTGCGATAAGCTTTCAGGATCGACCGCCTCGCCAGTATGACGCGTCGCTGGCTATCAGATCGGAATTAGGTTGATCGCACTACCGGTCAACGTCCAAATTGGAACCTGATCGTTCCTTCATTCGGGAGCTCCATATGCCGCACTACACCCCGCCACTGCGCGACATGCAATTCGTCCTGCACGAGTTGCTCGATGTCGAAACCAGCCTGCGCAAACTCACGCCACATGCCGATATCGACCGGGAGATGATTGATGCGGTGCTGGAAGAAGGCGGCAAGTTCTGCGCCGAGGTACTGTTCCCGCTCAATCAGGTCGGCGATCGCGAGGGCTGTACGTTTCACGGCGATGGCGTGGTGACCACGCCGACCGGCTTCAAGGATGCCTACGACCAATTTGTCGCCGGTGGCTGGCCATCGCTGGGTGCCGATCCAGAGTTCGGCGGGCAGGGTTTGCCGCACGTCATCAGCAGCGCCTTCATGGAAATGATGAATTCCGCGAACCAGGCCTGGTCGATGTATCCGGGTTTGTCGCACGGCGCCTACAACGCGCTGATGGCGTTTGGTACGGACGAGTTGAAGAAACTCTATCTGCCGAAACTTGTGTCCGGCGAATGGACCGGAACGATGTGCCTGACCGAGTCGCAAGCCGGCACCGATCTCGGCCTGCTGCGCACCCGCGCCGAGACGAATGGTGATGGCAGTTTCGCGATCACCGGCACCAAGATCTTCATCTCCGCCGGCGAACACGATCTGTCGAAGAACATCCTCCACCTCGTGCTCGCGCGCCTGCCGGATGCACCTGCGGGCACCAAGGGCATTTCGCTGTTCGTGGTGCCGAAATTCATTCCAGATGCCGACGGCAATGCTGGCGTGCGCAACGGAGTGATGTGCGGATCGATCGAACACAAGATGGGCATCCACGGCAACGCGACCTGCGTGATCAACCTCGAAGGCGCGAGCGGCTGGATGGTCGGCGAGCCGAATCGCGGGCTCAACGCGATGTTCGTGATGATGAACAGCGCACGGCTCGGCGTCGGCATGCAATCGCTCGGGCTGGCCGAAGTCGCGTATCAGAATTCACTCGCCTACGCGAAGGATCGCCTGCAGGGCCGTTCACTGACCGGCGTGAAAGCGAAGGACAAACCCGCCGACCCGATCATCTTCCATCCCGACGTGCGCCGCATGTTGCTCACGCAGAAGGCTTACGTCGAAGCGGCGCGCGCATTCACCTATTGGGCCGGGCTGGCGATCGATCGCGAGCACAAGCATCCAAGCGAAAACGTGCGCGCCGACAATGCCGACCTCGTCGCATTGCTGACGCCGGTTGTCAAGGGCTTCATCACCGACAACGGCTACGAGTGCACCACGCTGGCGATGCAGGTGCTAGGCGGCCATGGCTACATTGCCGAATCGGGTATGGAGCAATACGTGCGCGATGCGCGCATCAACATGATTTACGAAGGCACCAACACGGTGCAGGCGCTTGACCTGCTCGGCCGCAAGGTGCTGGCTGATAACGGCGCGAAATTGATCAAGTTCGGCAAGGTGATCCAGGACTTGCTGGACGAACACGTCGACAATCCAGCGATGAAGGAATTCACCGATCCGCTCGCCGAACTCACCCAGAAAGTCCAGAAACTCACCGTCGAGATTGCGATGAAGGCGATGACAAATCCCGATGAAGCCGGCGCCGCTGCGGTGCCGTACCTTCGCGTGATCGGCCACCTCGTGTTCTCGTTCTCATGGTGCCACGCGGCCGGCGTGGCGCTGCGGAAAGTGGACAGCGGCGATCCGTTCTACAAAGCCAAACTGATGACCGCACGCTTCTATTTCGCGAAGTTGTACCCGGAAGCGAAAGCGATGATCGACCAGGCACGCACCGGCGCGGCCCCACTCATGGAAATGGATGCCGATCTTTTTTGAAATGTTGCCAGGCCGAAGCGTAACCCTGCGAGGCGAAGCTTGCCGTGTCGATACGCATCTGCTGATGCGTTACACGAAAATGAATCAGCCAAGTAGTAGTCGCTGCCATCAATGCTGGGGCAACACCAACACTTGCGGATCGCGATCCGCGTTGCGAAGCGGCACGGTGGTATCGCCGTAATCGTCGATGCCGAAGTCGGCATTGATCCGCGCAATCTCCACGTGCAGTGCCGGGTAATCGGTCAACAGGTTCGGGCTGACCAGGATATGGCTGAGCGCTTCGGCATTGCCTTCGCGGGTGCTGGTATAGCGCTCCGCAGCAGGCAATCGATCGGTGAGGTTGAGCATGCGTCCCTTGATCGCGCCGACCACATCGCCATGGCCGTCATCGAATGCACGCGCATTGATGTCCGCGAGCACGATCAGCCGCTCGTTCGGATCGCTTCTGTTGCGGTCGCGAAGTAGCTGGGCCAGTGACTTTGCCTGCGCCAGTCGCTTGTCCTGGTCGCCTTTGGTTGTCATCCGCGCAAGCAACACGGTGAGGTGCGTGGCAGTTCCATCGGGCCCGTTCACCTGCACCTTGATCGCCAGTGGTTGCTGGTCGAACAAGGCGACGTATTGACCGTCTGCGCGGTGGAACTGCTTGGCATTGCCGGCGTGGAGCATCGACAACACCTGCACACGAGGAACACCAGGCCGTACGTCGATCGCGCTGACCAGGAAACCATCGGTATCGATGGCAGGGCCGTCGAGTGCGAAAGCGCGATAAGCAGATCGAGTCGTGCAACTGCTGGTGTCATTGATCGATGCGGCAAGATCCTCCAGCACCGAGCGGTTCTCGACATCGGTCACGCCAACGATGAGCGGACTATTGACCCACTGGCACAATGCGTTTGCGTTCTTCGCCAAATGTTGCGCATAGACCTGGATGGTCGGCACGGGTTCGCCATGATGATCGTCGCGGTCGTCGTACAAACCGCCAAGGCTGACGCTACCGATGGTGATGGCGTTGG
>JBDSVN010000159.1:0-5251 GCA_039927175.1 Lysobacteraceae bacterium
TGTTCGAGGTCTGGATATCGCGATCGGCAACGCCAGCCTGTTTCAGCGCAGCGACGACAGCGGTCATGCGTTGTGCGTTCGTGCGCATCGCGGTTTTCGCATCGATGTTTTCGGTGACGACGCCAGCTGAAATCAAGGCGACATCCGGCGTGCGATGCGATTCACCGTGTGTGCTGACCTGCAATTGGGTGGCATCGGGCGGCAATGTCGCCGGCTGACTTTGCGCGAATACGAGCGGCGAAATCAACAACGCGAGCGGAGCGATGAGGGCAAGGCGGATGGGTGACATGGCGAGTCTCCTGCGAAAGGTGCCAACACCATACCGGACTGCGTTAAACCGCGAATGAGTGGCCACCATGCACGGCTGACCCCATTTCAGCGATTGCTTCAAGAACCAGCAAACACGCGGTAACGCGATGGACGCACGCACACCGGATCGCCGCGTGCAGGCAAAGCCTGGCGTGGATCGATACCGAGATCGACTTCGACTGCGCGCGCTTGCTGCGCAAGCTCCAGGGTCAACAGATTGTGGCCGGCGAGTTGGCGCACGTCGATGACGCGCGCACCCAAGCCTTCATCGACGGCGACCAGCATCGTTTCGTGTGGTCGCGAAAACAAGCGTGCGCTGCCATCGGCGATGCCATCACAGGCAAACTCCATCATGCTGCCTTCGACTCGAAACACCCCGTCGCGTACGCTGCCGAGCAACTGGTTGGAGCGCCCGAGAAAGTCGTACACGAAGGCATTTACCGGTTCCGCATAGACCTCAGCGGGCTTGCCGACCTGCTGGATCGTGCCCTCGCGCATCACGACCAGGCGGTCGGCGAGCTCGAGCGCTTCTTCCTGGTCGTGGGTCACGAACAGCGTGGTGTAGCCAGTCTGGTCGTGGATGTAGCGCAGCCAGCGACGCAGTTCGATGCGCACTTTTGCATCGAGTGCACCGAATGGTTCGTCGAGCAGCAACACCGACGGTTCGATCGCCATGGCTCTGGCCAATGCGACACGCTGCATCTGCCCGCCCGAGAGTTGATCCGGCATGCGCTCGCGCAGTTCGCCGATCTGCATGCGATCGAGCAGATCGGACACGCGCTGTCGCATTTCCGCGTTCACGGGTCGGTCGCGTCGCGGCCGCGAACGCAAGCCGAATGTGACGTTCTCGAATACCGACAAATGCGGAAACAACGCGTAATGCTGGAAAACCAGGCCGACGCGCCGCTCGCGCAGGCTCAGCCGCGCGGCATCGTGGTCGCCGAACCAGATGCGGCCTGCATTTGGTGTTTCGAGGCCAGCGAGCGTACGCAACAACGTGGTCTTGCCGGAACCCGATGGCCCCAGCAGGGCGAGCAATTCGCCAGATGCGATCTTCAAGTCGATTCCGCGCAATGCCGGGAAAGTCCCGAAGCGCTTGTGCAGTCCTTCGATGCCGATGTCCATGCAATCCTTCGATGCCATGCCTGCCGCGCGCAGAGTGTGACCGCGGCGACCGGTGCTGCCAACTCGCGCCACGCTGCGTACCGTCAATTAACGCAATTCGAATGTTCTCGCAAAACCAAAACCATGTGCGTGCGACGGATTGTCGCAGCTGAACGGTTATGCTTCGCCGATGCTTTATCTTGCCTCCCAATCGCCGCGTCGGCTGGAACTGTTGCGCCAGATCGGCGTCGAACCCGGCGTGCTTGAAGTCGCTGTTCCTGAAATGCGCTTGCCCGGCGAAACGCCGCGCGACTATGTCAGCCGGGTTGCGCGCGAGAAAGCCGGCGCAGGCTTGTTGAAGGTGATGTCGAATCCAGACGCGCTGGTCATCGGCGCGGACACCGAGGTCGTGCTCGATGACCGCGTGTTCGGCAAGCCAGTCGATGCTGAGGATGCTTCGCGCATGCTCGATGAACTTGGCGGACGCACCCATGCGGTGATCAGTGTCGTGTGGCTGCTCAGCAGCGGCCGCGAAATGCGCGCGGAGTCGTTCTCTGAAGTGCGCATGGCCGCACTGAATGCGCAGGCGATTGCGATGTATGTTGCGACCGGCGAATGGCGCGGCAAGGCGGGCGGTTACGCCATCCAGGGTCGTGCCGCGAGTTTCATCGAACATTTGTCCGGCAGCTACTCGGGTGTGATGGGATTGCCATTGTACGAGACTGCCGAACTGTTGCGCACGTTCGGCCGTACCGATTTGCTGACTCCAGTAGAAACTGGTCCACCGACAGGCGCGCCGTGAGCGAAATACTGATCAATGTCACCCCGCGCGAAACCCGCGTCGCGCTGGTCGAGAACGGCATGCTGCAGGAAGTGCAGATCGAGCGCGCCGCCCGCCGTGGCTACGTCGGCAATATCTACAAAGGCCGCGTGCAACGGGTGATGCCAGGTATGCAGGCGGCGTTTGTCGACATCGGACTGGAGCGTGCGGCGTTCCTGCATGCGTCGGACATTTTTCGCGCGACGCCTGCCGCTGCCGAAGCCATGAACGATGTAGCGCCAGATACGTTGCAGGCGACTATCCAACTGCAGGTTCCGGCGATCAACGAATTGCTGCACGAGGGCCAACAGGTCGTGGTGCAGGTGGTGAAAGATCCGATCGGCAGCAAGGGCGCGCGGCTCACGACACAGCTCAGCATTCCATCGCGCTATCTGGTGTTATTGCCGCAAGTGCGCGTGCTCGGCATTTCCGCGCGCATCGAAGACGACGGCGAGCGCCAGCGCCTGAAGTCGATCATGACCGAACTCGGCGGTGGAGTAGCAACGGGTTACATCGTGCGCACGAATGCCGAAGGCTGCCAGACGCAGGCGCTGGCCGAAGATGTCGCCTACCTGAGTCGGGCGTGGGAGATGATCGCCACCGCGATCGAGCAGGCCGAGGTCGGCAAGCGCATCTACGAGGATCTGCCGCTACCGCTGCGTGCGATGCGCGACCTGATGCACGACACGATCGAGAAAGTGCGCGTGGATTCACGCGAAACCATGTTGCGACTGCAGCAGTTCGTGGCGCAATTCATGCCCACCCTGGTCGAGCGCATCGAGCTTTACCTCGGTGAGCGCCCGATCTTCGACCTGTACGGCGTCGAGGACGAAATCGGCCGCGCATTGCAGAACAATGTGCCGCTGAAATCGGGCGGCTACCTGGTAATCGACCAGACCGAGGCGATGACCACGGTGGACGTGAACACCGGTTCATTTCTCGGCCAGCGCAACCTCGAGGAAACCGTTTACCGCACCAACCTGGAGGCTGCACAGTCGGTCGCGCGTCAGCTTCGGCTGCGTAACCTTGGCGGGATCATCATCATCGATTTTATCGACATGGCCGATACCGAACACCGCCGCCAGGTTTCGCGGACATTGGAGAAAGCCCTGTCCGGCGACCACGCGCGCACCACAGTGCACGAATTTTCGCCGCTCGGCCTGGTCGAAATGACTCGCAAGCGCACCACCGAGAGCCTGCAACGGCAACTGTGCGAACCATGCCCGACCTGTTCCGGCCGTGGCAGCCTGCGCACCGCCGAAACCGTGGTCTACGAAATCTTTCGCGAGATCACCCGTGCGGTGCGCCAGTTCGACGCTTCGCAATTGCTGGTGATCGCCGCGCCGAAAATCGTCGCGCGCGTGATGGAAGAAGAATCGGCGGCGGTGCTCGAACTCGAGGAATTCCTTGGCAAGAGCATCCGCTTCCAGGCGGACGAACAATGCCAGCAGGAGCAATACGATGTCGTGTTGCTCTGATTCTTTGCGGGGCTGTTGATGCCGACGCCTTTCCGTCGCGGCTTGCGACACGCGCGGCGTGGCTTTTTCTATACCTGCGCGTTGGTGCTGGTGTTGTTGGCGATTGCTGTCGCCGTGGCCGACCGGCTGCTGCCGCTGGTGCAGAAACATCCCGACAAGATCGCCGCATGGCTGATCGAGCGCTCCGGCCGACCGGTGCATTTCGACCGTGCCGAAGCGCACTGGACCAATCGCGGCCCGGTTTTCACCTTGACCAACCTGCGCATCGGCAAAGGTTCGGAGCAACTGGCAGTCGATCACGCCGAGTTGTTGGTCACGATGTATTCGGGATTGCTTCCCGATCATCCGTTCACCGAATTGCGATTGCGCGGATTGGCCTTGACGGTCGAGCGCGATGCGGCGGGGCAATGGCATTTCGTCGGCTTGTCGGGGCCCAAGGAAGACGCGCACCACAATCCGTTGCGCAACCTCGAAGGCCTCGGCGAATTGCAGGTTGCCGACGCGACACTCTTGGTGCGTGCGCCGGATCTCGGCATCGCATTCACCTCGCCGCGCGCCGACGTGCGCATGCGCGTTACCGACAAGCGCTTGCGCGTCGGATTGAAGGTCGAGGCCACGCGTGGCAATCCGATTCTTGCGGTGATGGATTTCGATCGCCGCGACAACAACGGTCGCTTGTGGATTGGCGGCAACGACATCGATTTCGCGCCGTGGTCGTCCCTGCTTGGTTACGGTGGTATCGATCTGGTCGCTGGACACGGGCGCATTGGTTTCTGGACCACGCTGAAGGATCGTCGCATCGTGGCGGTACAGACGGATGCGAACCTGCACGACCTCGTGTTCGGTGCGCACTTGCCGAATGTGGTTCCAGGCAATCCAGTGGCTCCGCACGTCGACCTGGCAAACATGCGGCTGACTGGCCGCTGGGAGAGTTTTGCTGGCAGCTGGCGCGCCGAGGCGCCACTGTTGCGGCTGCAGGCGAAAGCGAATTCGGGCGAAGACGTACTCGACGGCTTGGCGATGCAGGATACGGGCGACATGACGCTGACCGCGCCACACGTCGATCTTGGCAATGTGGTGTCGATCGCGATGCTCAGCGAGCGCATTCCTCCGAAGTTAAGCGACTGGTTGATCCAGGCCGCACCGAAGTTGCGCCTCAGCGCAGTGCGCGTCGATCGAACGCATGCTGGTGGCGTGAGCGGAAAAGCAACGCTGGATGACGCGAGCTGGCAGCCGGTCGGCACCATTCCAGCGGTGCAAGGAATTGCCGGAAACCTGTTGTTCGACAACAACGCCATTGCGCTGGAATTCCGCAAACAACCGTCGAACATCCTGTGGCCGCCGGCATTCGGTGATCCGATACCGATGCAGTTCAGCGGCAATCTTGTCGCGTGGCGCAATGCTGCGAGCTGGACCCTGGAAACATCCAACCTGCACACCCAGAACGGGGACCTTAGCCTCGATACAAGCATGGCGATGCGCTTCGGTGACGACGGAACGCGACCACGGCTGGATCTGTTCAGCAACATCGGGCCGGCGC
>JBDSVN010000160.1:0-4791 GCA_039927175.1 Lysobacteraceae bacterium
ATGGCGGCGTCTCCGTGGCAGGTTCGATCCTGAAGTAGGTACATCTTGCGATAACACAAGTCATGATGCATGTGCCAAAGGCATCCCCTTGGGGGCGCATGCTGGTGCAGGCGGCATCGCTTCATCCTTTCATCGCGATTCCGCGATATAATGCCGCCCTGCCCCGCCGAGGGGCGCTGCACTCTTGAAAAGGGGTCAGAGTAAATTTCGCACCGAATGAGCTCATTGATGTGCCGAACTCAACTGCGAAACTTTACTCTGACCCCTTTTCGAGAACAGGCTCGGCGAGGCTTCATCCAAACAACCGCGCCCGGTTGGCACGCCTCGCACGAGGATGCCCTCACCCCAACCCTCTCCCGCACGCGGGCGAGGGAGACCAACCGGAGAAAAACTATGAATGCTGTCGTCAAGAATGCACTGACCCACGATTACAAGGTCGCCGACCTCTCGCTCGCCGACTGGGGCCGCAAGGAACTCGATATCGCCGAGCACGAAATGCCGGGCCTGATGTCGATCCGCAAGAAGTACGCCACCGCCAAGCCGCTCGCCGGCGTGCGCGTCACTGGCTCGTTGCACATGACGATCCAGACCGCCGTTCTGATCGAGACCTTGAAGGACATCGGCGCCGACGTGCGCTGGGCGTCATGCAACATTTTCTCGACGCAGGACCATGCCGCAGCCGCGATCGCCGTCACCGGCACGCCGGTGTTCGCGTGGAAAGGCGAGACGCTGGAAGAGTATTGGGATTGCACACTCGATGCGGTGACGTTCCCGGGCAATGGCGCCGACAAGCACCTCGGCCCGCAACTCGTGGTCGATGACGGCGGCGACGTGACGCTGCTGATCCACAAGGGTTATGAACTCGAAAAGGGTTCGAAGTGGGTGGATGAAGCAGCTTCTTCGCACGAAGAACAAGTCATCAAGAACCTGCTCAAGCGCGTCGCGAAAGAGCGCCCGGGCTTCTGGACCGTTGTCGTCCGCGACTGGAAGGGCGTCTCCGAAGAAACCACCACCGGTGTGCATCGCCTGTACCAGATGGTCGAGGCCGGTAAGTTGCTGGTGCCGGCAATCAACGTCAACGATTCGGTGACGAAGTCGAAGTTCGACAACCTGTACGGCTGCCGTGAGTCGCTGGCTGACGGCCTCAAGCGCGCGATGGACGTGATGCTCGCCGGCAAGCTCAGCGTGGTCTGCGGTTATGGCGATGTCGGCAAGGGTTGCGCACATTCGCTGCGTGCGTATGGCGCGCGCGTCGTGGTGACTGAAATCGATCCGATCAATGCGTTGCAGGCGGCGATGGAAGGCTTCGAAGTCAACACCGTCGAGTCCACGCTCGGCCGCGGAGACATCTACGTCACCACCACCGGCAACAAGGACGTGCTGACGATTTCGCATCTGTCGCAGATGAAGGACCAGGCAATCGTCTGCAACATCGGCCACTTCGACAACGAGATTCAGGTCGATGCGCTCAATCACTTTGCAGGCGTGACCAAGCTCAACATCAAGCCGCAGGTGGACAAGTACACGTTTGCCGACGGGCGCGCGATCTTCCTGCTCGCCGAAGGCCGCCTCGTCAACCTCGGTTGCGCAACTGGCCACCCGAGCTTCGTGATGTCGAACTCGTTCTCCAACCAGACGCTCGCGCAGATCGATTTGTGGGCAAATAAGGATGCGTACGAAGCGAAGGTGTACATCCTGCCGAAGAAGCTCGACGAGGAAGTCGCGCGCCTGCACCTGGAAAAAATCGGCGTGAAGCTGACCACGCTGAGCACGGAACAGGCCGCGTACCTCGGCGTGAGCGTGGATGGGCCGTACAAGCCCGATCACTACCGCTACTGAGTTCGCAGGAAACGCACCGGATGCGCGCGCTTCTCGCGCTGGTTGTCATGTTGTTTGCGGGTAGCGCCGTCTCTGCGGCGCGCCCGCTGCATGCATCCGAACTGCGTGCGCTGGCCCATCCTTCGGCCGAGGTCATCGCACAAGTGGATCGCTTGATGCCGGGCGTGATCGCGCTGATCGAATCCACCGAAGCCGATGCAATGGCACGCGGACGTCCGCTCGACGCCGCTGAAATCGCGCTTGCGCGCAGTGTTGGGGTGGCTGCACCGGAACGCGTGCGCGTGATCGAGGAGTCGTCGCAACCGGGCCATGAACAACCGGCGTTGGCAGCGTTGATCCATTTGCTGGGCGAACACAATCCGCGGCGCTGGGGATTGACCGTTCGCTACGGCATTGTGTTCAAGTCGCATCCTACGAAGCACCTGCTTGCGCACGAATTACGCCACGTGGCGCAATACGAACGCTTGGGACTCACTGGTTTTGCGCGTCGTTACCTCACCGAAATGCTGGTGGTCGGCTACGCGCAATCACCGCTGGAAACAGATGCCAACGCGGCCGCTGCGCCGTACAAGGGAAAACCATGACGCGCACGATCCCGGTTTCATTCGAGTTCTATCCACCGAAGACGGACGAACAACGCGAGCAACTGCACAAGACCGCCGCGCGCCTGAAACTGCACGCGCCGGAATACGTGTCGGTGACGTTCGGCGCCGGTGGCTCGACCTTGAGCTACACGCCGGAAACCGTGCGCTGGCTGCGCGACACGCATGCGCTGGATGTCGCGCCGCATATTTCCTGCGTCGGCGGCACGCGCGCCGAAATCCATGCGCTGCTCGAGACCTATGCAGACATCGGCGTGCGCCGACTGGTCGCATTGCGCGGCGACCTGCCGTCCGGCATGGCGCGCGCCGGCGAGTTCCGCTATGCGTCCGAACTCGTTCGCTACGTGCGCGAGAGTTTCGGCGACCGCTTCCACATCGAGGTCGCCTGCTATCCGGAAATCCATCCGCAGGCAGACGATGCACTCATCGACCTGCGCCACTTCAAGGCCAAGCTCGACGCCGGCGCCGATGGTGCGATCACCCAGTATTTCTACAATCCCGACGCATATTTCCGTTTCGTTGAGGATGCGCGACGCGTTGGCGTCACTGCACCGATCACTGCGGGCGTGATGCCGATCGCGAACTTCACCCAGCTGCGTCGATTCTCTGAAGCCTGCGGCGCGGAGATTCCGCGCTGGGTCGGCAAGCGCATGCAGGCTTATGGGGATGACGCCAGCGCGGTGCGTGCGCTTGCGACCGATCTGGTTGCCGGTCTTTGCCGGCGCTTGATCGACGGTGGCGCGCCTGCGCTGCATTTCTATACCTTGAATCTGTCGAAGCCGACGCTCGCGGTGCTTGGTCAACTCCGCTGATAGTCTCCATTGGCATTCCTGCCACGTATCATCCAGACATGCGCCTGGCTTTTGCACTGCTGTTCCTGCTTGCCTGCTGCATGCCGCTCGCGCATGCGGCCACCTTGAATCGTTGCATCGGCGCAGATGGCATTTCGATTTTTACCGACCAGCGTTGCCAGGACATCGGTGCGAGCGTGCGGCCCGAAGCTGCGCCGGAATCCCGCGCTTCGGGCAGATGGCGCCTGCATGCGAACGGCTGCGCGCATACGTCTGCCGATTTGCTGCGCGGCCTGAAATCGGCTTTCGATGCCGGCGACGTGAACCAGGTTGCGGCGTTCTATCATTGGCCTGGCATCAGCGCTGCCGGATCGATACGCATCCTCAATCGTTTGCAGGCACTCATCAACCATCCGATCGAATCGATCGCGTTGATACGCCCGCAACAAGCTCCAACTCCCGACACGGATCCCGCCATCACTCCCCAACTGGTCGGAGCGACCGCTCTTGAATTGGTAACGACCCACTCGGACAACGACACGACACCCGTGCGCACCGACTTCGCATTGGTGCAATACATGGGTTGCTGGTGGGTACGCTTCTGATCGTTGGGTTGTTCAGCACCTTGCTGCTGGCGCAGAATGCAGGTTGATTCGATTGATCCGGAATCGATATCGATTGAATGATCGAATCAATTCCCCCACCCTTTCGCTCCCGCGCACGCGAGGGAGGGAAATCAGCGGTACTCACGCCGTGAGCGCCAAGTCTTCGATGGAGCCATCACATGAGCCACAAATACCCTTCGCACATCTGGCACAACGGTGAAATCAAGCCGTGGGCCGAGGCGACCACGCATGTCATGTCGCACGCGCTGCATTACGGCTCGTCGGTGTTCGAAGGCATCCGCAGCTATGCAACGCCCAATGGCCAATGCATCTTCCGCCTGACCGATCATCTCAAACGACTGTACTCATCGGCGAAGATCTACGACATGCCGATCCCGTACACGATCGACGAACTCGCAATGGCGTGCCGGCACGTGATCCAGGCGAACAAGCTTGAGAAGGCCTACCTGCGGCCGCTCGCATTCCGTGGGCTCGGTGGATTTGGTTTGTCGGCCGACTGCCCGACCGAAGTCTCGATTGCGGCATGGCACATGGGTCCGTATCTCGGCGCTGGCGTGCTTGAGTCGGGCATCGACGCTTGCGTATCGAGTTGGCAGCGCTTCGCGCCGAACACGATTCCGTCGGGCGCAAAAGCCGGCGGCAATTATCTGTCTGGGCAGCTGATCGCGCGTGAAGCACGGCGGCTCGGATTCGGCGAAGGCATCGCGTTGGCTTCGACCGGATTGCTGTCGGAGGGTGCGGGAGAAAACCTGTTCCTCGTCTTCGACGGTGCATTGCACACGACACCGATCAGCGCCGCATTACTCAATGGCATCACCCGCAACACGATCATGACCCTTGCCCGCAAGAACGGCATTGAAGTCGTCGAGCGCGATATCCCGCGCGAATACCTTTACCTGTGCGACGAGCTTTTCATGTGCGGTACCGCTGCCG
>JBDSVN010000161.1:0-7673 GCA_039927175.1 Lysobacteraceae bacterium
CGCACGGCCGCGCCGACAAGATCCGCATCGTCAAGTTCCGCCGCCGCAAGCACCATCGCAAGCAGATGGGCCATCGGCAGAGCTACACCGAGATCGAGATCACCGGCATCCATCATTCCGGCCATCATTCCAAGAAAGACGCTGGCGCCAAAGCCGGCGGCCAGGAGTAATCAGTCATGGCACATAAAAAGGGCGTAGGTTCCAGCCGCAACGGTCGCGACTCGAATCCGAAATACCTCGGTGTGAAAGTGTATGGCGGCCAGTCGATCGAGCCGGGCAACATCATCCTCCGTCAGCGCGGCACGGAATTTCATCCGGGTCTGGGCGTCGGCATGGGTCGTGACCACACCTTGTTCGCGTTGAAGAACGGCAAGGTCGATTTCTCGATCAAGGGCCCGAAGAGCCGCCGTACCGTCAGCGTTGTCAGCGCAGAGTAAGGCGCGCACACAAACTCGAACAAGCCCCGCCTAGGCGGGGCTTTTCGTTTCTGACCTTGTCAGTCATTCCGACGCTGGCAGAAACGCTTCACAACAGCGAAGCTGGTCGATTCAAATTGATCTAATCTGGCGCATCAAGATCAGCATGGATGAGCAGTTGCACTGTTGAAAATCCATTCCGGTACCCGCCGGGATGACGGGTCCAAGAAATGACAGTCTGGCTTTCCCTATGAAATTCGTCGACGAAGCACAAATCCACGTCCAGGCCGGAGCCGGCGGCAACGGCTGTGTGAGCTTTCGTCGCGAGAAATTCATTCCGCTCGGCGGGCCGGATGGCGGCGACGGCGGCGACGGCGGCAGCGTCTGGATGATTGCCGACGAAAACCTGAATACCCTGGTCGACTTCCGCCACGACCGTCACTACAAGGCCGAGCGCGGCGAAAATGGTCGTGGCCGGCAGATGTTTGGCAAGGCCGGCGAAGACAGCGTCATCCGGGTCCCGGTTGGAACTGCAGTGACGAATGTTGCCACCGACGAACTGATCGGCGATCTCACCGAACACGGCCAGAAAATGCTGGTCGCGCAGGGCGGGCAGGGCGGGCAGGGCAATGTGCATTTCAAGTCATCGGTGACCCGTGCGCCACGCCGCGCGGTGCCGGGTAGCGAGGGCGAGGAGCGCGAGATCCGGCTGGAATTGCGCCTGCTCGCCGATGTCGGCTTGCTGGGTTTTCCGAACGCCGGCAAATCCACGTTCATTCGCGCCGTATCCGCAGCGACGCCGCGCGTGGCGGATTATCCGTTCACGACCTTGCAACCGCACCTGGGCGTGGTCAGCGTCGAGGCGCACCGTAGTTTCGTGATTGCCGATATTCCGGGGCTGATTGAAGGCGCGGCTGATGGCACTGGCCTTGGTATCCAGTTCCTGCGGCATCTGCAGCGCACGCGCATCCTGTTGCACCTCGTCGACCTGATGCCGCTGGATGATTCCAATCCGGCCGAGCAGGTGCGCACGATCGAGCATGAGCTCGGCAAATACGATCCAGCCTTGTTACAAAAACCGCGATGGCTGGTGATGAACAAGATCGACCTGTTGCTGCCCGAGGAAGCGCGTGATCGCGCTGAAGCCGTTGTCGCAACACTGGACTGGAAAGAGCCGTGGTTCATGGTGTCGGCGATTGGCCGCGAGGGCACGCGCGAGGTGTGCCTGAAAGTGCAGCACTTCTTCGACGAACAAAAATACCTTGCGATGCAGGATGCCGCCGATGGCGTATCGCAGCCGCCCATTGCGCCGACGCATGATGCGGATTGAGCCGCAATCCGGTGCACGGGTTGAGGTCGCACATCAAGTCGGTGGCGTGGATCGGTATTGGCGCCCTGGAAAAGTAAAAGCCGGCTTGCGCCGGCTTGAGCATTGTCCTGCGATGACGCAGGAATCAGGCGGCTTGCAGCGCCTTGATACGGGCAGTCAGGCGGCTCTTGTGGCGCGCAGCTTTGTTCCTGTGGATCAGGCCACGGCTGGAGTAGCGATCGAGGATCGGCTGCGCGGTGGCGAATGCGGCTTGCGCGGCGGAATGATCCTTGGCTTCAAGCGCCTTGAGAACCTTCTTCACGGCGGTGCGCAGCATGGAACGCGCGCTGGCGTTGCGGGCGCGATGCACCTCGGCCTGTTTGGCGCGCTTTTTGGCGGACTTGATATTGGCCAAGGTAGAACTCCTGAAGACGTTGAATTGGGGGTGAATTGGGGGCGATGGAATGAATAACGGCGTGATGCGACTGCGAATTATGGCGGGTGCATGGGCGTGAGTCAAATTCCCGAGCCGAATTCGTCAGCCGAGGCAGAAGCGCCGGCAGCAACCGTAAAACCGGCGCACAAAAGCCCGTCGATGCTGCGCTCGGTGGCTTCGTTCGGCAGCATGACCATGATCAGCCGCGTGTTCGGGCTGGTTCGCGACATGGTGATCAGCAGCGTGTTCGGTGCCAACGCTGCCACGGATGCATTCTGGGTGGCGTTCCGCATTCCGAATTTCATGCGCCGGCTGTTCGCGGAAGGATCCTTCACCACGGCTTTTGTGCCGGTGTTCACCGAGATCAAGGAAACCCGCCCGCATGCCGACCTGAAGGCGCTGGTATCACGCACGGCTGGCGCACTCGGCGGCGTGCTGCTGCTGATCGTTGGGCTCGGCATGATCTTCACGCCTGAGGTTGCGACCCTGTTTTCGCCGGGCGCGATCAACGAGCCGCACAAGTTCGAGTTGACGGTCGAATTGCTGCGCCTGACGTTCCCGTTCCTGCTGTTCGTTTCGTTGACCGCATTGGCCGGCGGCGCGCTCAACAGCTTCCATCGTTTCGGCATGCCAGCACTGGCGCCAGTGATCCTCAATCTGTGCATGATTGCTGGTGCTCTGTGGCTATCGCCACGATTGCAAACGCCGATCCTCGCACTTGGCTGGGCGATCTTTTTTGGCGGCATCGTGCAATTGCTGTTCCTGCTGCCGCAACTGGCGCAACTGGACCTGCTGGCGTGGCCGCAATGGGGTTTTTCAAGTCCGGATGTGCGCAAGGTGATGCGGTTGATGGTGCCGACCCTGTTCGGTTCGTCGATCGCGCAAGTCAATCTGTTGCTCGACACGGTGATCGCATCGCTGCTGTTTGTCGGTTCGCAGACATGGCTGTCCACCGCCGATCGTTTTCTCGAATTGCCGCTGGGCGTGTTCGGCATTGCCTTCGGCACCGTGATGCTGCCGACATTGTCGCGCTATCACGTCAAGGCCGATGGCGAAGGATTCTCGCGAACACTTGACTGGGGCCTGCGCTCGACGCTGATGATCGCGGTGCCGGCGATGCTCGGATTGATGCTGCTGTCGGTACCGCTGGTCGCCACGCTCTATCAGCACGGAAACTACACGGCGTTCGATTCGAGGATGGCCGCGCTCTCCGTATTCGGCCTGAGTTTCGGCTTGCCCGCATTTGCGCTGGTGAAAGTCGTGGTGCCCGCTTTCTATGCGCGCCAGGACACCCGCACGCCGGTCAAGGCGGGCATTGCGTCGCTGGTCGCCAACATGGCTTTCAACGTGCTCATCCTTGCGATCCTCTACAAGATCCGCGTGCCAGAGCAATTGCAACAGGGATCGATCTGGCTTGCACTGACGAAAGTTCCGGGCCTGCATTTTGCGCTGGGCCTGGCGAGCGCGATTGCGAGCTACCTCAATCTCGCGTTGCTCTGGCACTGGCTGAAGAAAGCCAATGTCTATCAACGCCAACCGGGCTGGGGCAGTTTCCTGTTCCGACTGTTGGCAGCCTGCGGCGCGATGGTCATCGTACTCATGCTTGGCCTCCACCTAGGGCCTGATTTCACCCAGGCCAAGCCGATCGTGCGCATCGCTTGGCTGGCTGGACTCGTGTGCGGCGGAGTTGCCGTGTACGGCATCGCGATGCTGGCGATGGGATTCCGCCTGCGCGAGCTGCACGCACACTGAGTCGCAGCGGTTATGATTCGACATCCATGAAGCATCTTTTCCGCGACCTTGAGGGCGATGATCTTTGCCCGCACGGCAGCGTGGTCTGCATCGGTGCGTTCGACGGCCTGCATCTCGGTCATCGCGCGCTGGTCGATCGCGCGGTTGCGCGTGCGCGCGAACTCGGCGTGGAAGCGGTTGCATTGAGTTTCGAGCCGTTGCCGCGCGAGTTCTTCGCGGGTGCACAGCATCCACCGCAATTGCTACCATCGCGATTGTCGCTGCCGCGCGCCAAGTTCGAGGGCTTGCGCACGCTCGGGGCGGATCGGGTCGGATTGCTGCGTTTCGACGCGAGGATGGCGGCGATGTCGGCGCAGGATTTCGTCGATCGCGTACTGGTGCAGCGATTGCATGCGCGTGAAGTATGGGTCGGGCCAGGATTCCGGTTTGGCCATGGCCGCGCAGGCGATCTCGGCTTGTTGCGTGCGATGGGCGAACGTCACGGTTTTGTCGCTCACGCAATCGAGCCGGTGTTGCTCGATGGCGAGCGCATATCAAGCTCGGCGATTCGTGCGTTGCTCGCTGCCGGCGACCTCGATGCAGCCGCGCGCCTGTTGGGCCGACCCTATGCCATCGCCGGCAAGATTGTGCGTGGGAACCAGCTCGGCCGCACGCTTGGTTATCCGACGGCAAACATTCGACTTGCCGGAAAGCTGCCTGCGCTAGGCGGCATCTTCGCGACGCGCGTGCAGGGTGTGGGATTGGACAATTGGCCGTCGGTCTCCAGCCTCGGCACACGGCCGACCGTCAACGGCACCGAGCGTTTGCTCGAAGCGCATCTGTTCGACTTCGATAGCGACTTGTACGGCCAGCGCATCAAAGTGGAATTCGTCGCCAAATTGCGCGATGAATTGCGATTCGACAATCTGGAGGCGTTGACCGAACAGATGCATCGCGATGCCGAACAGGCACGCGCAATTCTTGGCATGCAACAGCAACGACGTGGAGTGATGGCGTGAGCGATTCTGAAAACAATGAATCCGAAAAGAGCGGTGCAGAAAACAGCCGCTACAAACACACGATCCACCTGCCGGCGACGGAATTTCCGATGCGTGGCGATTTGCCCAAGCGCGAACCTGGCACGCTGGCGCGCTGGGAATCGGAAAACCTATACGCGCAGATTCGCGAACACGCCAAAGGCCGCGAAACCTTCGTGCTGCACGATGGCCCGCCGTACGCGAACGGCCCGATCCACATCGGCCACGCGGTCAACAAGATACTGAAAGACATCGTGGTGAAATCGAAGCTGATAGCAGGCTTCGATGCGCCTTATGTGCCGGGTTGGGATTGCCACGGCTTGCCGATTGAACTCGCCGTCGAGAAGAAATTCGGCAAAGTCGGCACCAAGCTCGACACCACCGAGTTCCGCGCGAAATGTCGCGAATACGCGAACGAACAGATCGAAGGCCAGCGCCGCGACTTCAAGCGACTCGGCGTACTTGGCCAATGGGACAAGCCCTATCGCACGATGGACTTCCGCTACGAAGCCGATACCTTGCGTTCGCTGGCAAAGATCGTCGCGAACGGCCATCTCGCGCGCGGCGTGAAACCCGTTCACTGGTGCTTTGATTGCGGTTCGGCGCTGGCCGAGGCCGAGATCGAATACGCCGACAAGCAATCGCAGGCGATCGATGTTGCCTATCACGCAGTCGATCCGCAGATCCTCGCGCAAAAATTCGGCGTTGATGCCGGCGATTCAGTTGTCTCGGTGCCGATCTGGACGACCACGCCGTGGACGCTGCCGGCTTCGCTCGCGGTGACGCTGGGCGCTGAACTGGAGTATTCACTGGTCGAAGGTCCGTCGTATCACGGTCGTCGACAACTTCTGGTCATTGCCGCGGCACTCGTCGAGCGCGCACTGCATCGCTATCGCGTAGAAGATATTCGCGTGCTTGGACACGCAACCGGCGCTGCGCTCGAACATCTGCGACTACGCCATCCGTTCTACGATCGCACCGTGCCGATCATCCTCGGAGAACACGTTTCTGACGAAGATGGCACCGGCGCCGTGCACACCGCGCCTGGTCACGGCCAGGAAGACTTCGTGGTCGGCCAGAAGTACGGTCTCGATGTGCTCAATCCGATCGGCGGAAACGGCGTCTATCTGCCGAGCACCGAGCAATTCGCTGGCCAGTACATCTGGAAGGCGAACGATGCGATCGTCGAATTGCTGCGCGAACGTCATGTGCTGCTCGCCCACGAAACCATCACGCACAGTTACCCGCACTGCTGGCGGCACAAGTCGCCGGTGATCTTCCGCGTCACCCCGCAATGGTTCATCGGCATGGATCAGGCCGGCTTGCGCATCGATGCGTTGGAAGCGATCAAGCACGTGCGCTGGGTGCCCGAGTGGGGGCAGGCGCGCATCAACGGCATGATCGCCGACCGTCCCGACTGGTGCATCTCGCGGCAGCGCACCTGGGGTGTGCCGATCGCGTTGTTCGCGCACAAGGAAACCGGCGAGCCGCATCCGCGCACGGTGGAATTGATGCACGTCGTTGCCGATCGAATTGACTCGGCGGGCACCGACGCGTGGTTTGCGCTCGATCCGGCTGAGCTCATCGGCGAGGACGCGCAGCATTACGACAAGATCACCGACATTCTCGACGTTTGGTTCGACTCCGGCGTCAGCCACGAAGCCGTACTCGCCGCACGTCCGGAAGATGGGCTGCGCAAGCCAGCCGATCTCTATCTTGAAGGTTCTGACCAACATCGCGGCTGGTTCAATACCTCGCTGCTGACCGGCATCGCGATGGATGGCTTCGCGCCGTTCCGTCAATGCCTGACGCACGGCTTCACCGTCGATGCGCAGGGTCGCAAGCAGTCCAAGTCGCTCGGCAACGTGGTCGCGCCGCAGCAGGTGATGGACGTGATGGGAGCGGATGTGTTGCGGCTGTGGATTGCCGGCGCCGATTACCGCAACGAGATGTCGGTGTCTGATGAGATCCTCAAGCGCAGCGCCGACAGCTACCGCCGCATCCGCAACACCGCACGCTTCCTGCTCGGTAACCTGCACGGATTCGATCCGGCGCAGCACTTGCTGGCGAATGCGGATTTGTTGCTGCTGGATCAATGGATCGTGCATCGCGCGCACCAGTTGCAGGAGCAGATCAAGACGTCGTATGCCGACTACGACTTCAGCGCCGTTGTACAAGCCGTGCAGAACTTCTGCACCAATGACCTCGGTGCGTTGTATCTCGACGTCACCAAGGATCGCCTCTACACGATGCGCGAGGACAGCCGTGGCCGGCGTTCGGCGCAGAGCGCGATGTTCCGTGTTGTCGAGGCGCTGGTGCGCTGGATTGCGCCGATCCTCGCATTCACCGCGGATGAGATCTGGGGCTTCTTGCCGGGCGATCGGGTTGGCAATGTGCTGTTTGCGACTTGGTACGACGGATTGACAGAACTGCCGACAAACGCTGCACTGGCAGCCGAAGATTTCGACGCGTTGCTGGATTTGCGTGCTGCGGTGTCGGCAATCCTGGAGCCGATGCGTGCGTCTGGCTCGATCGGCGCATCGTTGCAAGCCGATGTGGACGTGTTCACCGACGACGCACGATTCACGAACGTCTCTGGCGAAATGCGGTTCCTGTTCATCACCTCGTCGTTGAACCTGAAGCCGATGTCGCAGAAGACTCCTGCAGCGATGAAGGTAGAGGGCGGCGATGCCTGGATCGATGCACATGCAAGCAGCCATGAGAAGTGTATCCGTTGCTGGCAT
>JBDSVN010000162.1:0-8347 GCA_039927175.1 Lysobacteraceae bacterium
TTCGAGGTTCAGTCGCTGCGCCACGGTTTCGGTCATTTTGTGGGTATAGAACAAATGCCGATGACCACCAGCCTTGGCCTTCTTCAAGGCCGCCTCGGCATTCTTGAACAGGATGTCAGCGTCAGCACCGTCGTCAGGAAAGATCGCTCCGCCGAACTTGGCGGCGACACGGTACATCTCGTCGTCGAGCCGGAATGCATGGCCTAGGAACGCGTCGATCATCGATTCAAAGTGACGCGTCACGTCGCTTGCATGCTTTGCTTCTGACAACGCAACGGCGAACTGGTCCGCTCCGACCCGCGCAACCCGATACGCATCGCCAAGGTACTGCGTCAGCCACTCTGCAACCTGTTGCAGAAGCGTATCGCCGACTCGCTGCCCAAGGGTGTCGTTGATGTTCTTGAACCGCTCCAGATCGATCAGGAACAGTACAAGCCGGTGTCCATGCTCCGCCGCGCCGCACGTGCAGTGGGCAAGGCGCTCGAGGAACAGGCGGCGATTGGCCAAGCCCGTGAGTTGATCGTACGAGGCCACATAATCAAGCCGCGCCTGGTTTTCGATGTGGTCGATCGCCAATGCCACATCATCCGCCAGCTCGGTCAGTAAGGTCATCTCCTCGTCGTGAAAGAAATCCTTTTCCCTGGCATACAAGGCCAATATGCCGACGGCTTCACCCGATACCATCAGTGGAAGTACTGCGAGCGAGCGCACTCCCATCCGTGCTAAGTGCTCTCCGAGCAGGTTCCTTGGGTCGTTGTTCGAATCGTTCGATACGATTGCCGTCTTGTCGCGGACCACTTTGGCGATCATGGTCGTCGACGCTTTTTCATTCGAAGACAGGAGATTGCTGACGGCCGTCAGCAATTCCTCATCCTTGCCCGCCGAGGCGACCGGCACCACCTTGTTCGTGGCCCGATTCACGATACCGAGCATCGCCATGCGGAATCCACCCTCTTCAACTGCGATCCGGCACGCTTCCCTGAAAAGCTCGTCGCGATCGCGTACCCGCACAATGAGAGTGTTGACCTGGCTGAGCAACGCATAGACGCGATTCTGACGCTGGATCCTGAGTTCGGCTTGCTTGCGTTCGGTCACGTCCTGGCAGGTGCCGATGGCTCGGACCGCCTTGCCGTCCGTGTTGAAAAGAATCTGCCAACGCTCTTCCAAGTACTTGATGCGCCCATCCGCCAGCAGCAGTCGGTGTTCGATCGCATGGTCGTGAACCTGGTCGAAAGCCTGGCTGAAAGACTGCGTGAAAGCTGCATCCACAGCTTCGTGGTCTTCGGGATGAACCAATGCAAGGAAGCCCTGGTGGGTGGGATGGAATATCGCGGGGTCGGTTTCATGGATGCGATGGGTTTCGTCCGACCAACTGACCACATAGGTTTCCAAGTCGGTCTCCCAGCTTCCAACCTTGGCTACCCGCTGGGCAGCGGCCAGGCGCGCCCGCTTTACCTCCAGCCGCTGCGCAAGATTGCGTTGCGCTAGCTCGCTAGCCTCCAGCTCATTCAGTGCTCGCTTGCGTTCGGTAATGTTCTCGTGGGCAATGACGATGTTGCGGCTCGCGTCGCGGAAGCGCGTGACCCGGGTCTGGAACCAGCGCTGCTCGGTCGGGCTGTGGCAGGGATATTCGAGGGTGAATTCCGCCGCTGTGCCATCCAGAACCTGGCGAATACCGGTGGCCATCGCCGCTGCGTCCGATGCGTCTGGTCCGTAGGCTGCTTCGCAGATCCCAAGGTAGTTGCTGCCCAGATAGTCCGTGGTCTGTTCCGGTTGCGGGTGGTTTTGCTGGCAAAACTCGCGCCAGGCCCGGTTCACGGCGACAATCTTGCCGGTTTCATCCAGCACACAGATATGCGCGGTCACGGAGTCGATGGTGGTCTGGGCAAACACCTCCGACGCAAGCTGCGCCTGTTGGGCGTGCTTGAGTTCGGTGATGTCCAGCACCAGGCTCACCGCGCCCGTCAGCGTGCCGTCATCGCTGAAAACCGGATGGGGGTAAGACAACACATGACGGCGCGTTGTGTCGGGTCGTTCCAACAAGTACTCGGCGCCCTGAATTCCGCTGTGTTCCCGCAGCACGCATGCCACCGGCCACTCCGTTGCGGGGATCGACTTGCCATCCAGATCAAACAGCTTCAAGGCACCGTTGTAAAAAAAATTCTCCGAATCGGGAGGCTGCCCCCACAATTCGACAGCGGCTTGATTGAAAAGCGTGATATTCCCGGAGGGGTCGGTGCTGTACATGGCAATCGGCAGCGTGTCGACAAGTTGCCGGTAGACGCGCTCGCTCCGGTGCAAGTCCTCCAACGCAAGCATGCGCTCCTTGCGCGTTTGACGAATTTCCAGCGCGCGGTGAACCGCCGGCCCGATCCGGGTCAGACGATCCTTGAGCAAATAATCATCCGCGCCGCGCTGAATCGACACAACGGCCTGATCTTCGCCGATCGTGCCGGAGACCAGGATGAAGGGGATTTCCAGACCGCTCTTGACGAGAAGGTCCACCGCGAGCAGACCATCGAAGTGCGGCAGACTGAAGTCGGCAATGATCAGGTTCGGCTGAGTCTCAAGTGCCGCCAGATATTGGGCCTCGGTTTCGACCCTGGTCCAGTCAAACACGAATCCGGCGCTACGCAACTCGCGCGCGATAATCTCGGCATCTGTAACCCTGTCCTCCACGACCACCACCCGCAGTTTTCGCGGCACGGCGGCGGTATCGTCCAAGTTGGATGATGACTTTTTCATGGCAAGGGTTAGCTAGGCTCCTGATTGACCAGTAGCCAGTAATGTCCGGCCTCGGCTACTGCAGCCGAGAAATTATCGAAATCCACCGGCTTGACGATATAGCTGTTGACGCCAAGTTCATAAGTGCGCACGAGGTCCTGCTCTTCGCGCGAAGAGGTCAGCACCACCACCGGCAGGCGGCGGGTACGCGGGTCGGCACGCACTGTGCGCAGTACCTCGATCCCGTCCACCTTGGGCAATTTCAGGTCAAGCAGGACGACTTTCGGTCGGTTATTCACGTCTCGCCCTGCGTACTCCCCTGCACCGAATAGCCAGTCCAATGCCTGCTGGCCGTCCTTGACGTGTACCAATTGATTGGCCAGGTTGTGTTTCCTGAGTGCGCGTATCGCAATCTCGGCATCGCGCGGATTGTCTTCGACGAGCAGGATTTCAACACTGTAGGGCAGTGTTTTCATGCGATGTGCTCCTCGGAAACCGGGAGGGAAAAATAGAACGTTGCGCCTTTGTTGATCTCGCCTTCCGCCCGTACACTGCCGCCGTGGCGTTGCACGATGCGCTGCACCAGCGCCAGCCCCACGCCAGTGCCTTCAAACTCATCCTCGGTATGCAGACGCTGGAACACACCGAAGAGTTTGTGGACGTAGCGCGAATCGAAGCCCGCACCATTGTCTTTAACGTAATACGTGGCAAGGCCTCCTTCAAGCGAGGCACCGATTTCGATGATCGGCGCAGGCTGGTGGCTGCTGAATTTCAGTGCATTAGATAGCAGGTTGACCAACACCTGCTGAATGAGGTTGCGATCGCCTAAAATATTCGGCAGTGGCATCACCTTGATCTGCTGCCGGCGCTCGGGCGACACGTCCAGCTTGTCGATGACACCCTGCACCAGTTCGTTCATGTCGATCGACTGGCGTCGCATTTCCAGGCGACCCACGCGCGAGAAGGCGAGCAGGTCGTCGATCAGTTGGCCCATGCGTTGCGACTCGGAACGCACCACGTTGAGCATGCGGCGACCTTCGTCATCGAGCATCTGGCCATAGTCTTCGACGACCATGCGGCTGAAGCTGTCCACTCCGCGCAGCGGCGCGCGCAAATCGTGTGATACCGAATAGCTGAACGCCTCCAATTCCTTGTTGGCTGCTTCGAGTTGCGCGGTACGCTCGATCACGCGCTGGTCAAGATTGGCATTGAGCTGACGCATGTCGGCATCGACCCGCTTGCGTTCGGTGATGTCATGCGCGACGGCGTAAATCCTGGCTTCCTCTACCACCGGTGCACTCGACCATTGGAGCCAGCGATAGCTGCCGTCCTTGCACAGATAGCGATTCTCGAAGTTGATCAGCATCGCGCCAGTCTCGAGCGACTGCATCACTTCAAGTGTGGCTGCTTGATCCTCTGGGTGCACGAAATCGAGGAACGGCCTGCTTAACAAATCTGTCTGGTTGAAACCGAGAATCGTCTCGAAAGCTGGATTGATTCGAAGGAAATAGCCGTCCATGTTGGCGATGCACATCAAGTCCAGCGATAGCGAGAAGAAACGGTCGCGCTCGGCCTCGGCCTTGCGGCGGTCCGTCACATCCCTGCAACTGCGGACCCATTCGCGCACGCTGCCATCGCGGTTGAGCACGGCCACGCCGCGCGCACTGAAATTCCGGTAAACCCCGTCGTGCCGACGGATACGGTAGTCGATTTCGAACATGGACTTGGCTTCCACAGCCTGACCCCATGCGTCCAGTGCGCGTGCCATGTCATCCGGATGCAAGGCGTTCGACCATCCAGAACCCTGGATTTCTTCATCACTCTGCCCGGTATAGGCTTGCCAACTCGGTAACGGGCCGTGCACATTGCCGCTTGCATCAGTCGTCCAGACGATCTGCGAAGTGGCCAGGACAAGTGAGCGGAAACGCGCCTCGCTTGCGCCAACTTCCGCAGCAACCCGCTGCCGCTCGGTTGCCTCCGCATTCAAGTGGAGCAGTGCCCCAAGGAACAAACCGATGGCAAGCAGGGTTCCGGTCGGAAGAATCAGTAACGTTCGATCAATTGAAGCCGCTAATTGCACTTTGCGCTGCGCCAGGAGGTTTTGCTCTTCGCTGTCCATTTGTCGGGTGATGGAGTAAATCGCGTCGACAAGCGCTTGCCCCCGTCCGGTATCGATGAGGCTTGCGGCCCGGTCCGTCCCGCCAGTACGCCGTGCCTTGACGACCTGCCCAAAGAAATCCAGCTTCTGCTGAAGTAGCGCGTCAAGCTTGACCAGTCGCGCCTGTTGTCGCGGATTGTCCGCAGTGAGTTCGCGCAGTCGCAGCTCATCTTCCACGGCGTGCTGGTTGCCAAGGGCGTAAGGAGTCAGTGATTCCTCACGGCCGGTAATCACAAAGCCGCGCTCCGCGCTCAGTGCGGTCGCAATCGCCGCATCCAATTTGCCGATGACGGTTCGTACTTCCTGGGTGTGTTCAACCCAATGCGAATTATCAACAAACTGCCGCGTGCTGTGGAACGATTCCAGACTCAGTCCAATCAGCAACAGCATGCCAAATCCTGAACCGGCAACGACCGGCGCGCCGACGGACCAACGCCAGCCGCCTTTGATCCAGGCGATGCTCAGCCCAGCTGCTCCCAATACCACGAACCCCAGAACGCTGTGCACGGGCATGCTGGAGAGGTTGCCCCATGAATAAGCTGCAGAACTACTGTCGGCGTATCCTGCGGCCCCGAACAAGCCCAGCAGCAACGTGAGGCTCGCCAATGTACCCGCAGCGGTGAGTCGGAAACTGCGTTGGTTCGCGCCCGCGAGCAATAGCAAGGCGGCGTTACCGAATACCATTGCCAATGCGCTGTTCGGGGGCATGCGGATCGCATTCGATGTCTGGATTGCGTGCAGGGAATTCGCGATGAGCAGATTGTCGATGCCCAGTTGCCAGCCAGCAATATATTCAGCCAGAGTAAGCAAGCCGATCAGCGCAGCCGAGACTGCGCACGCTTGCACCAGGCGAAACCTCCATCCCTGCAACGCCTGAAACCGCAGTTGCCATAGTGCGACCCCTGACAGCGCGAAGCCCAGGGCGGTATTGGTCTTCATGCTGACCCAATCCGTCCGGATGCTTTTCAACAAGGGAATGTCGAAAAACCATCCAAAAAGCACGGCCGCGCCAAGCAGCGCCAGCGCGAGGCCAGCCAGGTAGCTCCACGCCGCGGTCCCGGGTGATTCGCGAGACTGAGCGGGAGTGGGAGTGAGCAATCCGACTTCGGACATCTCCGCAACTCTTCGCAATTGCGCACCGATAGTCTAGTGACGGATCGGGCCTGTGTTGGCATTGGCGAGCGCTTTGGAATCCAAAGATGTACTTCTTGGAATTGCATGTCCATAGCCAACTATTCCCTGGCTTGTCCTGGGCGTTCCATCAGGCGTGTGCTGGGGCGCCCGAACAAACCCGCCGTCGAGAGTTTCGATGCTCGGGTGCCGCACGACCACGCGATCAACGCCGAGTGGGTCGAGTTATACGAATTGCGACTTCACTTACCCGGTTGTCGGCCAACACCGACCACACTGCCAATGACAACTTTCGGGAATTCCGATGGACGCACGCCGTTTCCGGAAGTTGGTCGTTCGGAGGCGATAGCGAGCGACGCGCAGACTGCGGTGATAGCGAACAGTGTGCTGATCAAAGGCTGCCCGAACTGCTGGCCAAGACTGCCGGCATGCGCAGCCGTCGCAACACCAGTAATCGGAATGCCGCCGGTAGGACCAGCATCGACAGCAGCGGCGCAGTGAGCATGCCGCCCACCATGGGTGCGGCGATGCGCTGCATCACCTCCGAGCCGGCGCCATGACCGAGCAGAATGGGCAACAGGCCGGCCATGATGACGGCGACGGTCATCGCCTTCGGACGTACGCGTTGTACCGCGCCTTCGCGAATCGCGTCGTCCAGTTCGGCCGAACCTGAGTTTGGGTTCAGCGCCAACTGGCGATCCCACGCGTGGCGCAGGTACAGCATCATCACCACGCCAAACTCGGCGGCCACGCCCGCGAGCGCGATAAATCCGATCATCGTTGCAACCGACACTGCATGGCCGAGTAGCCAGATCAGCCAGAGCCCGCCAACCAGGGCCAACGGCACACTGGCCAAAATCAGTGCCGCCTCGCTCATGCGTCGGAATACCGCGTAGATCAGGACAAAGACAATCAGCAAAACGACCGGCACCACCAAGGTCAGACGCTGCATCGCCTGCGCCAGGTATTCAAATTGTCCCGACCACGCCACGGTGATCCCCTGCGGCAACTTCACCTGCTGCGCAACGGCCTGTTGCAGATCGCTCACCACCGCGCCCAGATCGCGACCGGCGGTATCGACATAGACGTAGGTTGCCAGTTGACCGTTCTCGCTCTTGAGCATCGGCGGGCCGGCCACCACCCGGATATCGGCGACTTGTGACAGCGTCAGTTGCGCACCGTTGGCTGCAACGATCGGCAACTCGCGCAGAGCCGCCACCGAATCACGCTCGGCGCGCGGATAGCGCAGCACGATCGGATAGCGTTCGCGCCCTTCCAGCGTTTGCCCAATCGGGTCGCCACCGACAACGGTAGCGATCAACTCCTGCACCTGTTGTTGGGTCAGTCCATAGCGGGCCGCGTCAGCGCGGCGGATATGCACATCGACATAGCGCCCGCTGGCTGCCCGCTCGGCAACTGCCGAACTCACGCCCGGCACGCTGCGCGCCACCACTTCGATCCGGTCAGCCACCGCCTGCAAGGTGCCAACATCCGCACCCAGGACCTTGATGCCGATTGGACTTTTGATGCCGGTGGCCAGCATGTCGATGCGGTTGCGGATCGGCGGTACGAACAGGTTGGTCAGGCCGGGCACCTGCACGGCTTTATCCAGCTCAACCTTCAGTTTGTCCATGGTCATGCCCGCCCGCCACTGATCCTTTGGCTTGAAGGTGATCGTGGTCTCGAACATCTCCATCGGTGCGGGATCGGTGGCCGTGTCGGCGCGGCCGGCCTTGCCGAACACGTGATCGACTTCCGGCACGGTCTTGATCATGCGGTCGGTGAGTTGCAGCAGTTGCGATGCCTTGCCTGCGGAGAGTCCAGGCAAGGCGGTGGGCATGTACAGCAAGGTGCCTTCGTCCATGGCGGGCATGAACTCGCTGCCAAGCCGACTGAGCGGAACCAACGCGGTGAGCAACAACAGCCCGGCCAGCATCAGGGTTGCCTTCGGGTAGCGCAGAACCGCCTCCAGAATCGGGCGATAGATCGCAATGAGGCCACGATTGAGCGGATTTTCGTGTTCGGCGCGAATGCGCCCGCGCACCAGATAGCCCATCAGCACCGGCACCAGGGTCACCGCCAACCCGGCGGCGGCGGCCATGGCATAGGTCTTGGTGAAGGCCAGCGGTTTGAACAGTTTTCCTTCCTGGCCTTCCAGCGCAAACACCGGTATGAACGACAGCGCGATGATCAGCAGGCTGACGAACAGCGCCGGCCCCACTTCGGCCGCAGCATCGCCGATCAGCGACCAACGTGCCGCGCCATGTGGTTCTTCGCCCGCATGCGCGTCGCGCCAATGTTCCAGATGTTTGTGCGTGTTCTCGATCATCACAA
>JBDSVN010000163.1:0-2716 GCA_039927175.1 Lysobacteraceae bacterium
AACCGATCACCAGGCCGGGGATGTCGCGCAGCGCGGAGATCGAGTTGTCGTTGTGGAAGTGCCCGCCAAATCCCTTCTGGTAACCAAGCGACGCGATGCGCATCACCATCGGGTTGCGGTACTGGTCATTGCTGAAGAACTGCAGGCTGGCAGCTTCACCACGGATCTGGTCGCAGGCGTTGTGGAAATACGCGAGGTACTGGATTTCCGGTACCGGCAGCATGCCCATGTTGGCGAAGCCCTGCGCCAGCCCGAGGATCATCGTCTCGTCAAGCAAGGTGTTGAACACGCGCGCGTTCTTGAACGATTTGTGCAGGCCTTTGGTGACGGTATAAACACCGCCCTTCTGCGCCACGTCCTCGCCGAACAGCAGCGTTTCCGGCATCTTGCAGAACAGGTCGTGCAGGGCGTTGTTGATCAGGATAGCGAGATGGCGCGGCGGCTGGTTCTCCGGCAATTTCGTCTCGCCACCGAACACCGCCAGGCGCTTGTCGGCGAAGTCGGCCCGCTTGGCTTCGGCCATCACCTTGGCGGGTGTGTAAGGCGCGAGCGGTGCCATCACATCGGCCAGATCGGTCAGCTTCGGCCGCCGGTCGGCTTCGGCGGCGGCAGCAAAACACTTCTTGCGAATCGCCTCGTACTGCGCGAGCAATTCGTCCTTGCTGAACAGGCCGGACTCGAGCGCGATCGCCGCCGATCGCAGCAACGGATCGCCAGCTTCGACCTTCATTAGCTCCTCGAAGCTGCGCCACTCGATTTCGAAATCGGTGCCGGCGTGTCCCATGATCCGCGTCGTGCGCAGATGCAGGAAAGTCGGCCTGCGCGTGGTGCGGCAATGGTGCACGGCACGCGCAACCTGCTCATAACCATCGAGGAGGTCGAGGCCATCAGCATAGAAATAATCAAGATCCCGGCGGTTGGCGAAGTTGCGTTCGATCCAGCCGTTCGGCGTCTTCACCGAGATGCCGATACCGTTGTCCTCGCAGACGAACAGCACCGGCGCAGGCAATTTCTGGTAGGACGTCCAGCCGGCGGTGTTGAACGCGGTCTGCGCAGTCGCGTGGTTGCTGGATGCATCGCCGAACGAGCAGATCGCGATGGAATCGTCGGGGATCGGCAGTTGATGGCCGATGCGCTTGCCCTGCTCGATCGCAACGGCTGTACCAAGCGCCTTAGGCAAATGCGAAGCGATGGTGGATGTCTGCGGCAATACCCATAGCGGCTTGCTGCCCCAGACTTTGTGGCGGCCACCGGAAGCCGGGTCGTCCTTGCTCGCCGCAAAGCTCAGCGCCGAATCCATGATCGGATCCATGCCCGGAAGTTTGCGGAAACGCTCCGCCATGAACGCGCCGCTGCGGTAATGCAGGAACGCCGGATCGGTATGTCGCGTCAGCCGCGCGACCATCGCATTGCCTTCGTGGCCGCTCGAACCGATCGTGTAGAACACCTTCTGCTGCACGCGCAGCACCCGCGCCATCAGGTCGAGGTGCCGCGAGATCAATTGCGATTCGAACAATTCAAGAAAGTCGCGTGCCGTGCACAGACTGTCGCCAAGCACGGAAGTATCCAGCGACGGTTTGCGTAGAGCGTGGCCATCCCACTGCTGCACAAATTCGATGAAATTCTGGTCGCAGACTTCTGCGCGATTGACGTTTTTGTGGCGGGCGGGGATCAGGGTCGCAGTCGCATTCATGGCTGGGTTTTCACTTAGATGCCACACGCAATGCGTCGGCTTGGAGGCGATGGAATAGGGTTCAGGCTTTCGATTGCGCGATCAGCGCGATGTTTTCGTCTGCGTACGGCGGCATCACCACGAATCCCGGTTGCGCACGCACGCGACCGAGCCACGACTGGATCGCTGGATACGCGTCCATGTCGAATCCGCCCTCGTCCGCACAATGCGTGTAACCGAACAACGCAATATCAGCGATGCCATAAGCGGTTGCACTGAACCACAGGTTCGCTGCGAGATGTTTCTCCATCACTGCCAACGCCTGGTGCCCGCGTTCGCGCAGCTTCGGCAATTCGGTACGACGCAGCGAATCGAGCGGCGTCCAGCCGCAGATGAAACGCGCAACGGCGATGCAAGGCTCGTGGCTGTACTGCTCGAAGAACATCCAGCTCAGCGTCTGCGCGCGTTGCCATGCATCGCCGCCAAAGTATGGCGTGCCATCGGCAAGCCAGCACAGGATCGCGTTTGACTCGACCATCACCCGGCCGTCGTCGAGTTCGATCATCGGCACCTTGCCGTTCGGATTCTTTGTGAGGTATTCGGGCGTGCGCGTCGCGCCGTGCGCGCTGTCGGTCTCGATCCAGCGATGTGCTCGGCCGAGATGCGAGAGCAGCAGCCTCAGTTTGTAGCAGTTGCCCGATGGCGAGAAGCCGTAGATCGTGATCATGCCCTGCCCTCCTGCTCGCATCGAAGTTGCGCGCGCCGCACGAACCATTCTTCGCGAGACTGCCCCCACACATCCACAACGATTTCTTCGAACGGTGCCGGCATGTTCGTCCGCCGAAGAACGTGCGACCCGAGCCGGCGCGCCACGTTCTGCGATGCCACATTGTCGATGTCGATGCAATGGATGATGTCGTTCCAGCCGAGATGTGCGAACGCCCAGTCAGCCGCTGCCATCGCGGCTTCGCTGGCATAGCCTTTGCCCCATGCCTTTCGATGCAGGATCCAGCCAATTTCGTTGCCAGGCCAGCCTTCAGGCCG
>JBDSVN010000164.1:0-5598 GCA_039927175.1 Lysobacteraceae bacterium
GCATAGGCTTCGTAGATCTTGTCGAGCTCGGCCTGCGCGTGCAGGATTTCGCCAACGCCCTGTTCCACTGCCTCGCGCACCGTCATCTCCGGATCCAGTTGCGGCTCCTGTTCCAGGTAGCCGATCTTGATGCCCGGCTGCGGCCGCGCTTCGCCGAGGAAGTCCTTGTCCACGCCGGCCATGATCCGCAGCACCGTGGTCTTGCCCGATCCGTTGAGGCCGAGCAAGCCGATCTTGGCGCCAGGAAAAAACGACAGCGAGATGTCCTTGATGATCTGCCGCTTCGGCGGCACGATCTTGGAGACGCCGATCATGGTGTAGATGTATTGCATGAGATGCTCCGCAATGTGACGCGGCCAGCCCGCTGTGGCGGGCGACCGGAAGTGTCTGGGAAAGACCGTAATTATCCCGCAAGCGCGCGTTTCACGCTACATCTTGTGGCCGCAAACCCGCATCAAAGCTACACTTTGCGTCTTCCCACTCGTTCAGGGGCTGGACTCCATGTTTCCACGCGACAGCCGTATCGAAGGTTACGACCCCGAACTCGCGCAAGCGATTGCCAACGAGCGCCAGCGCCAGGAGGACCACGTCGAGCTGATCGCCTCGGAAAACTACGCCAGCCCACGCGTGCTCGAAGCGCAGGGCAGCGTGCTGACCAACAAGTACGCCGAAGGTTATCCGGGCAAGCGCTATTACGGAGGCTGCGAATACGTCGATGTGGCCGAACGACTCGCCATCGACCGCGTGAAGCAGTTGTTCGATTGCGATTACGCCAACGTGCAGCCGCATTCGGGCTCGCAGGCCAACCAGGCGGTGTACTTTGCGCTGTTGCAACCGGGCGACACGATTCTCGGCATGTCGCTCGCACATGGCGGTCATCTCACCCACGGCGCGAAGGTCAACATCAGCGGCAAGCTGTTCAACGCGGTGCAGTACGGCGTCGATGCGAACGGACTGATCGATTACGACGAAGTCCAGCGACTCGCCAACGAACACCAGCCGAAGATGCTGATCGGCGGCTTCAGTGCGTATTCGCAAGTGGTGGACTGGGCGCGGATGCGCCAGATCGCCGATTCTGTCGGCGCGTTGTTCTTCGTCGACATGGCGCATGTCGCCGGGCTGATCGCAGCCGGCGTGTATCCAAGCCCGCTGCCGCACGCGCACGTCGTCACCTCGACCACCCACAAAACCCTGCGCGGCCCGCGCGGCGGCATCGTGTTGGCGAAGAGCTTGCCCGAAGACATGGTGAAGAAGTTGCAATCGATCGTCTTTCCCGGCATCCAGGGCGGCCCGCTGATGCACGTGATCGCGGCCAAGGCGGTCGCGTTCAAGGAAGCGCTGGAACCGGAGTTCAAGATCTACCAGCAGCAGGTCGCGAAGAACGCCGACGCGATGGCGGAAACGATGATTGCGCGCGGCTACAAGATTGTTTCCGGCGGCACCAAAAACCATTTGCTGTTGGTCGACCTGATCGGCCGCGACATCACCGGCAAGGACGCAGAAGCTGCGCTCGGCAACGCGCATATCACCGTCAACAAGAACGCCGTGCCAAACGATCCGCGTTCGCCGTTCGTGACATCGGGTTTGCGCCTCGGCACGCCGGCGGTGACGACGCGTGGCTATCTTCAACAGGATTGCGTTGATCTGGCGAACTGGATTTGCGACGTACTGGATGCGCCAGCGGATGCGGGTGCGATCGCGGCGGTGCGCGAGAAAGTGACGGCACAGTGCAGGAAATATCCGGTGTACGGCTGAGCGCCACGCGCCGAGCCCAAGCCTGATGCACTGCCCCTTCTGCCAGCACGAAGACACCCGCGTGATCGATTCGCGGTTGACCGAGGATGGTGCAACCGTGCGTCGGCGGCGCGAGTGCCCGGCATGTGGCGAGCGCTTCAATACTTACGAGAACGCCGAAATCAAATTGCCGACTATCGTCAAGAACGACGATCGCCGCGAGGCGTTCGATGAAGCGAAGTTGCGGGTGAGTTTCGAACGCGCGTTGCAGAAGCGGCCGGTATCGCCCGAGCAGATCGACATCGGCGTACGCCACGTCATCCACGCTTTGCGCATGAGCGGCGAGCGCGAGATCGCATCGCGCCGTATCGGCGAATTCGTGATGGCCGAACTCAAGCCACTCGATCAGGTCGCCTACGTGCGCTTCGCATCGGTGTATCGCCGTTTCGAGGACGTGCATGCATTCCGGCTTGAAATCGAAAAACTCGAACGCGACTTGCCTCAACTCGAAGGTTTGCAACTGCCCTTGCTTGACGAGCTGCAGCCCGAGCCGAAACACGCGAAGGCGAAGCGCTGAATGAGCGCTGGGACAGGGATGGCAACTTCGACGAACACATTCAGCGCAACTGATCACGCGATGATGGCGCGCGCGTTGCGACTAGCCGAGCTTGGCGCGTACACGACCAAGCCGAATCCACTGGTTGGTTGCGTGATCGCACACGGCGACGAAATCGTTGGCGAGGGATTCCACCAGCGCGCCGGCGAACCGCACGCGGAAGTATTCGCATTGCGCGCCGCCGGTGAACGCGCGCGTGGCGCGACCGCGTACGTGACGCTGGAGCCGTGTTCGCACGTTGGCCGCAGTCCTCCGTGTGCAAACGCATTGATCGAGGCGGGCATTACGCGTGTTGTCGCGCCCGGCATGGATCCTTTCGAGAAGGTCGCCGGTAGTGGCTTCGACGCGCTGCGTGCAGCAGGCGTCACAGTCGAAGTCGGTTTGATGGAAGCGCAGGCGCGCGCATTGAATCGCGGATTCTTCTCGCGCATCGAGCGTGGCCGCCCGTGGGTTCGCGTGAAACTGGCGATGAGCCTCGATGGCCATACCGCATTGGAAAGCGGCGAATCGCATTGGATCAGCTCCGACGCATCGCGTGCCGACGTGCATCGCTGGCGCGCGCGCTGCGGTGCATTGCTCACGGCCAGCGGCACCGTGCTGGCCGACAATCCGCAACTCACAGTGCGGCTGGAGGACGACGCGCCTTTCGTCGCGCCATTGCGCGTCGTACTCGATCCAGGCCTTGCGATTCCAGCCAACTCGCATGTGCTCGACGACAGCGCGCCGACCTTGTTGCTGCATGCGCCGGATGCGCGTGTCGCAGGCTATTTGCGCCAGCGCGATCGTGTCGCGATTCCATCGCGCGACGGCATGCTCGATCTCGATGCCGTGCTGCGGTTGCTGGCTGCGCGCGGTATCAACGATGTGCAGACCGAAGCTGGCGCAACCTTGTGCGGAGCGCTGTTGCAGGCTGGCCTTGTCGATGAGTTGCTGCTTTACGTCGTGCCGATCCTGCTTGGCGCGCGCGGCAAGCCCTTGTTCGGTGGATGGGATGCGCCGACGATGGCCGAGCGACTCGATCTGCAGTTGATCGAAACACGGCATGTCGGTTCCGACCTGCGGCTGCTGCTGCAACCAAGAGAAAAGGGGTCAGAGTGAATTTCGCCTTCCGCGCTTGCTATTTTTCGCTTGTGATATCCAAGCGAAACTTCACTCTGACCTCTTTTCTCTGATGTTCACCGGATTGATCCAGGCCGTCGGCCGCATCGCTTCGTTGCAACCACGCGGTGGCGACTTGCGGCTGCGCGTCGCAGCAGGTGATTTTTCGATGCACGATGTACAGCTTGGCGAAAGCATCGCCGTCTCCGGCGTGTGCCTGACTGTGGTCGAGTTCGATGGGCAGCACTTTTCCGCCGACGTCTCCAACGAAACGCTCGCACGCACTACACTCGGATCGCTCGTTGTCGATTCACCCGTCAATCTTGAACGCGCGATGCTGCCGACCGATCGCCTCGGTGGTCATCTCGTGGCCGGTCACGTCGATGGTGTTGGTGAGGTGCTGTCGATCATCGATGACGCGCGCTCGCAACGCTGGCGTTTTCGTGCGCCAACGCCGCTGCTGCGCTACATCGCCGAGAAAGGTTCGATCTGCGTGGATGGCGTCAGCCTCACCGCCAACGCGGTCGATGCAGAAGGCTTCGACGTGAACCTCGTGCCGCACACGATCACGCATACCGCATTCGAACATTCGCGCGTGGGCGCGGCGGTGAACTTGGAAGTCGACCTGGTAGCACGCTATGTCGAGAGGTTGATTTCAACGCGCGAGGAAACAACGTGAGTTTCGCAACCATTCCAGAATTGCTCGCAGACATCGCCGCCGGCCGCATGGTCGTCGTAGTCGATGACGAAGACCGCGAGAACGAGGGTGACCTGATCATGGCCGCCGAACTGGTGCGGCCAGCCGATATCAATTTCATGGTTACCCATGCGCGCGGCCTGGTTTGCCTGGCGCTCACCAAAGAGCGTTGCCGCCAACTGGCGTTGCCGCCGATGGTCAGCGCGAATACGTCGCAGCACCACACCAATTTTACCGTGTCGATCGAGGCTGCCGAAGGCGTGACCACCGGCATCTCGGCCTACGATCGCGCGCACACCGTGCGCACCGCAGTCGCGCCGGATGCGCGCCCGCATGATCTCGTGCAACCCGGTCATATCTTTCCCTTGCTGGTGCAGCCTGGCGGCGTGCTCAGCCGCGCCGGTCACACCGAAGCAGCGTCCGATCTCGCGCGTCTCGCGGGATTGGAACCAGCCGGCGTGCTCGTTGAAATCCTCAACGCTGACGGCAGCATGGCGCGGCGGCCGCAACTTGAGGCCTTCGCGCGCGAACACGGTTTGAAGATGGGTTCGATCGAGGCCTTGATCCGCCATCGTCTTGAGACCGAACACACGATCGAGCGCGTCGACGAGCGGGTGATTGCGACGCCGTTCGGCGAATTCAATCTGATCGCCTATCGTGACCGCCTCGATCACGCGCTGCATTTCGCGCTCGTGCATGGTGCGCTGGATGCCAATGCAGCGACGCTCGTGCGCGTGCATGTCGGCAATGTGTTGTCGGACGTGCTGCACTGGCAACGCGCCGATTTCGGTGTTGCTGTTCCGGATGCCTTGCGCGCGATTGTTGATGCGGGTGGCGGTGTGATGGTGGTGTTGACCGAATCGCATTCGCCCGACGACTTGCTCGCACGCCTGCGCCAGACAGGCGAATCGAAACCCACCAGCACCAGCGAATGGCGACGCAACGGTGCCGGCGCGCAAATTCTGGCCGATCTGGGCTTGCGCAAACTGCGCGTGCTCGGCACGCCGCGGCGACAGGTCGGGCTTGGCGGATTCGGACTGGAAGTGGTCGAATACGTCGAGTTGCCGCACACAGGCTAAACTGCGCACCAATCTCAGGATCTGCATCCGATGACCCATTACGAAGGCGACTTGCGCGCTCCGCACGGTGCGCGATTCGCCATCCTCGCCAGCCGCTGGAATCCACGCATCACCGATGCGCTGGTGGAAGGTGCGCAGCGTGCATTCGCGGCCAACGCCGTTGGCGCCGAAGCAGTGGACGTTTTGCGCGTGCCCGGCGCGTGGGAATTGCCGCAAGCGGCGGCACGGATCGCTTTGAAAAACCAATACGCAGGCATCGTTGCGCTCGGTTGCGTGGTACGTGGCGAAACGCGCCACTACGAACAGATTGCCGACGAATGCGCACGCGGATTGATGCGCGTCGCGCTCGATTCCGGCGTACCGGTCGCCAATGG
>JBDSVN010000165.1:0-11950 GCA_039927175.1 Lysobacteraceae bacterium
CTGTCGGGCGGGCTGTTCGGTGCCGAAGCTTCGGTGGTATCGGTGGCGCTGCTGGGTGGAATGAGCTGCGCATTGGCCATGCTCGCAATCCGCCGTGGATTGATCGTTCCACCGTTCTGGCGTCGCAACCTGCGCATTGCCCGCAATAATGTTGCCACTTTGCAATAGCGTGAAACGCAGTCGCATGAAAGCCGATGCTAAGCTCGGCCACATCGCAGCAACTGGCATCCCCATGCAAGCCGCAGTGCACTCTTATTCGTTCCGCGAGGAACTTGCCAACGCCTTGACCCACGGACTGGGTGTGATCGCCAGCCTGTGCGGCGGTTCGGTGTTGATCACACTGGCGGCGATGACCGGCGACGGCTGGCGGCTGGCCGGTGCGATCGTTTTCAGTATCTCGATGCTGATGTTGTACAGCGCATCGACGTTGTATCACGCCATTCCGCACGCGACTGCGAAAGCGCGACTGAAGATTTTCGATCATTGCGCAATCTTCGTGCTGATCGCCGGCACGTACACACCGGTTGCCCTGATCAGCCTGCGCGCCACGGTGGGCTGGTGGCTGTTCGCGGCGATCTGGGCGTTGGCGATCTTCGGCGTTGCATTCAAATTGTTCTACACCGGCCACTTCAAGTTCCTGTCGACCCTGGTGTACGTGGCGATGGGATGGCTGGTGCTGCCGGTGATCGTGCCGCTGATGCATGCATTATCGACAGCGGCAATGACGTGGCTGCTGATTGGCGGCGCGGCCTATACCTTCGGCGCCGTGATCTACATGAGCCGGCGCGCGTACGCACATGCGCTGTGGCATCTGTTCGTACTGCTTGGCAGCATGTCGCATTTCGTTTCGATCGCGATCCAGGTGTTGCAAAAACCGATCGCGTGACCGTGCGCTCAGCTGGAAATGTATTGCTGAAGCTGCGTGATTTCGTTCTGCTGCAATTCGAGCAGCGCCTTGACGATGTCGCCGATCGAGACCACGCCGGCGACGTGTTCGCCGTCGATCACCGCAAGGTGGCGGATCCGGCTGTCGGTCATCATCCGCATGCAGTCGTGGATGCTTGTGTCGAGCGACACTGTCTTCACCGGGCTGGACATGATGTCCGAGACATGGGTCGTTGCCGAGGAACGCCCCTTCAGCGCAATCTTGCGGGTGTAGTCGCGCTCGGACGCAATGCCAAGCAAGGCGCTGCCACGCATCACCAGCACTGAACCGATGCCGTGCTCGGCCATCAAGTGGATCGCATCGAGCACCATCGCGTCGGGGCGGATCGAAATCACGCCAACCGACTTGCTTTCAAGGAGATGCCGGACCAGTTGCATGACGAACCTCCCGGGTCACCGCGCGCATCGCGCGAAGCCCGATCATAGCGCGGTCGAGGCCGACTTTTGCGCAGGGTTCCGCAAGGGATTACCTGCTTCGTCCGTGGCTGGCAACCAGGCATCCAGCAAGTACAAGGGCCGTTGCTTGGTTTCCTGATAGAGGCGTCCGAGGTATTCGCCGATCACGCCCAACGCGATCAGCTGGACACCGCCAAGGAACAGGATGACCGTGATCAGCGTGGGATAGCCACGCACGGACTCGCCCCACAACAAGGTCTTGAGGATCGTCCAGCCGCCGAATCCGAACGCGACGACAGCCGTCAGCAATCCGAAATACGTGGCCACGCGCAAAGGTGCGGTCGAGAAACTGGTAATGCCGTCGAGCGCGAAGTTCCAGAGTTTCCAGTAACTGAACTTGCTGCGTCCGGCCATGCGCGACGCACGGCGGTATGGCACCGCCGCCTGCCGGTAACCAACCCATGCGAACAGGCCCTTCATGAAACGGCCACGCTCGCGCATTTGCGCCAGTCCATCGAGTGCACGCCGCGACAGCAATCGGAAATCACCGGTATCGTGCGGAATCGGCGTCTTCGACAACAGCCCGATGACGCGATAGAACGCATGCGCACTGGCGCGCTTGAGCCAGCTCTCGCCTTCGCGATCAAGGCGCGTGCCGAACACGTCGTCAAATCCTTCGCGCCAGCGTGCGACAAATTCCGGAATCAATTCCGGCGGATCCTGCCCATCGCCATCCAGCATCAGCGCAGCGCCTTCGGCCACATGGTCCAGGCCAGCGGTAAGCGCCGCCTCCTTGCCGAAATTGCGCGACAACCGCAGCAATGCAACACGTGGGTCATCCTGCGCGATCCGCCGCATTGCGTCCCACGTGGCATCGCGACTGCCATCGTCGACATAAAGTACGCGTGTAGTCAGATCGAGACCATCGAGCGCCGCGCGCAATCGCGCATGCAACAGCGGCAACGTCGCCTCCTCGTTGAAGGCGGGAACTACCACAGTCAGCATGTCGTCGGGTTGCATGCGTGGATGGTAACGGTGCGGGCGGCGGCGCACCAATCATGCATGTCTCAATGGGCGTCCTCGTGCAAATAATCCGGCCCGCCAAGCTGGCCGATCTGGCGCTGGATCCACGCCGCATGCCGCAGCACATAGGCATTCGGCTTCGCCGCCGACCAATGCCGTGGATTCGGCAGCACCGACGCAAGCCGCGCGCATTGCGCTGGAGTCAATCGCGCCGCGGTCGTGCCGAACAGTTCGCGCGCAGCGGCATCTGCGCCGTAAATGCCGTCGCCAAACTCGGCAATGTTGACGTACACCTCCATGATCCGCTGCTTCGACCACAGCTGTTCGATCAGGATCGTGTACCAGGCCTCCAACCCCTTGCGGACGTAATTGCGGCCGCCCCACAGGAACATGTTCTTGGCAACCTGCTGGCTGATCGTGCTCGCGCCGCGCACGCGCTTGCCTTTGCGGTTGCGGTTCATGTCTTTTTCGATGGCCTCGAAATCGAAACCATCGTGTTCGGGAAATTTCTGGTCTTCCGAGGCCACTACCGAAATCGGCAACCAGCGCGAAATTTCGCCGAGCGGTCGCCAACGGTAATGCAGGTGGAAATCCTGCTCGCCGCCGATCATGGCTTCGATCCGGCGCTCGAGCATGAAGGCACTGGTCGGCGGATCCAGCCAGCGCAAGGTCAGTACCTGCAGGACCGTTATCGACACGAACAGCAATGGCAGCCAGAGAAACAACCAGCGTCGCCAGCGGAATCGCTTCGGTGTCGGGGATGCGCTTGTGGGCTGGGTCATCGGCAGTCTTTGCTTCGCATCGCTGCGGCCTTGATCGCGGTGGCATCCAGACCCATTGTGTCTGCCTGTTTTCCCATGGAGCGAGCTTACCTTTCCGGATCGACGTACGGGAGGTGACGCGGGGCTATGAACGACGCAATCGCAACAACCACAAACACCAGCGACATCTTGCTGCGCTTCCTGATTGAAGCCTCCGGCGTGCGTGGCGTGCTGGTACGACTGGCCGATACCTGGACGGCAGTGCGCGACCGCACGGACTATCCGCCCGCCGTCGCGGCCTGTCTTGGCGAGACTCTGGCCGCTACGGCGCTGATGACTGGCCACGCCAAGATCGACGGTCGCCTGAGCGTGCAGTTGCGCGGAACCGGTGCATTACGGTCGCTTTTCGCGGAGTGCACCCGCGATGGGACCTTGCGTGGTCTCGCCCATTACTCGGTGCCGCTGCCCGACCCGCTTGGGCCCCGCGCATTCGGCGAGGGTTCATTGCTCGCGATCACGATTGAGAACGTTGCCATCGGAGGCCGTGATGGCACGCGCTACCAGGGCTTGGTCGGCCTTGATTCCAATACGATGGCCGAAGCATTTGAAGGCTATTTCATGCAATCCGAGCAGTTGCCCACGCGGATGCTGCTGGCGGCAGGCGGGGAAACCGCCTCGGGATTGATGTTGCAGAAACTTCCCGGTCAGGCCACCGACGATGCCGATGGTTGGCTACGCGCGATGGCCATTTTCGAAACCTTGGGGCGCGATGAGCTCCTGGCCACGCCTTCGGAGGAACTGTTGTTCAGGCTGTTCCACGAAGACGGCGTACGCATTCTGGATAGCCGCGCGCTGCGATTCGGCTGCTCATGCTCGCGCGAGCGCGTTCTGGCGATGTTTCATGGGCTTGGGCGCGAAGAGGCGCTTGCCGCGGCAGATCAACATGAACCACCAGTCGCCGAGGTCAGCTGTGAGTTCTGTGGTAATTGCTACAGACTGCCTCGCGAGGAGCTCCTGGAGCTGTTCCGGCAGCCGCCAGCGATGCCCGCGCCAGAAACGCTCCAGTAAGGTAGTCATAGTTGTTAAATTAGTATAAATTTGTTAGCATCCAGCTGTGCTTCGGGAACCATCCGGAGCGTTTGCCGTCCAAGCGAAACACTCAAAATTCAGCATCCAGAACCACTATGTCGATCCGCCTTGCCATCGCCTTGCTCATCGCCTTCGTGGCGATGCCTGCGCATGCGCAAGCTTTGCCCGATCAATCCAATGTGATGACGGGAAAAGACACCACGGTTTTGCCGGTCTGGAACAACAAGAGCGGCAAGGTGGAAGCGCTTTTACTGCTGCAACCGGCATCCCAGCCCAATGGCACAAGCCTGTTCGGTGCTGGCGCCCGCTTCGACACCGGTCATGGCACTTTGCAAGCTGGCATGAGCTTCGACAACAGCAACTCGATGGCCCTGCTTTGCAATGCGAAGAACGGTTTGTCCACGCTGGATTCACTGATCGGGCGTTGCCTGTTGACGTCGCTTGATACGCCGTCCACCAACGCGCAGCAACTGGATCCGTTCTCACGCCAGAACAATGCCGGCGAGTCCCAATCCGTTCGTGCGGAAGCGCGATTTGAACGCCCTGAGAGTCTGTTCGAGCTCAGCGCCGGCCGCGCGGATTTCAACACATCCAACATCAATTGGCTTTCGCCCACATCGGGCATGTTGCCTGGTCTGGGCATCCTCGGTGGCCATTTCACCCAGCAGGACATCACCGCACGCGGGCAGATGAGCCTTGGCGACAGTGGCTGGGTTTCCATCGGCGGCACCATCGCTCGTGCACGCCTGATTCCAGCCCTCGGCCAAGGCAACTCGGCAGACGCGCAGCACTGGAATACAACCAGCCTTGGCGTTGCGGTCGGTCGCGGCAAGCTCAGCGGTGAAGTCATTGGTCGCGTGGTTGAAGTGCCAGGCCAGAGCAGTTCGCTCAACAGTCTTGGTATCGGCCTGTCATGGGAAACACCATGGCGCGGCAAGTTGACTCTCGGCGCGGAGAAATCGACCGGCGCCAACTCTTTGCTGCCTGCCGCCAAGCCAGCGCAGCAGGACGAAGGCACGGTCCCTTACGTCAAGTACCATCAGGATCTCTGAGCAGCGCAATTAACGCTGTCTCGCGTGTTTGCGGCAGAATGGCGTCGAAGCCATGTGTTCTGGCATGGTCAGGATGAATGACGTGACAGCGCTACAACTATCTCCGTTGTTTTCCGTGCCTGTCGGGCATGCCAGTCTCGACGATTCGCAACAACTCTGCGAGGATCTCACCGCATTGTTCCTCGCGCGCGAAGCCGAGGGCGATCGCTATCGCAACCATATCAATCGCGACACGCAAGTAGGCTTGTTCGAGAGTGCATTCGATCTGCACACATGGCCGGATCCTCCGGTGCGAACAGTCTTCAACTACATCCACAAGATGCATGTGAGCCTGGTGCAGGAGCTCAATGCGTATCCGCCCGAAATCTATTCGCGGCTGATGTTCCACTACCACTCATGGTTTCACGTCACTCGTACTGGTGGGAACCAGGGGGTGCACAATCACCCGATGGCGTCATGGTCGGGCATTTTCTGCGTGGATCCAGGAGATTCGCCGGCCGATGATCCCACCAGCGGTTGCGTACGCTTCCTTGATCCACGCGCTGGCGCGGAGATGTTCGCCGATCCGGGCAATGAAAGCCTGAAGGGTCAATACCACATTGGTGGCTTCCAGAGCAGGCATGAAGCTGGCCGATTGCTTCTGTTTCCGTCTTACCTGTACCACGAGGTCTTTCCATACCATGGTACCCGTCCGCGCATCGTGATCGCATTCAATAGCTGGATCACGTTGGAGCCCGCAGCAAACTGAAATTTCTGGCAAGCGAATGCAGGCCAGGTGGCCGCAAGCGCTCAGGCTGGTTCCGGAATCATGTCCGACTCGATGGTGATCAGCTTCCAGATTTCGTCCGAACGGAAGCCCACCGAACCCGGCACCCGAATGTTCGGGATCACCGCGACATCGAACAGTTCGCGGATATCGCCGACCAGGCGAATTTCATGGGGAATGTCGCCATTCTTCAGGCTGACGACTTGGATTGCACAACGCGCCATCACGCCTTTCTTCTCCAGGTTTTCCTGAAGCGCCAGGCCGCTGAAGGTGTTCTCACGGCCAACCGACAGGCCGACCACGGCGTAGTCGTTGATGAAGCTCGTGCCGCGCAGATAGCCGGGGCAGAACGCGACAGGCTCGAAACGACCCTTGTCCATATCCACGAAACCGAACTCGCCGGTACCCGAGTTGTGAACCCATAGCTTGCCCTGGTACCAGCGCGGAGAGTGCGGCATCGACATGCCCGAGCACACCACTTCACCGCTCGGAACATGTAGCACCATGCCGCCTGACTCGCGGAAATCACGCCATCCACCAGCAGCATCGCTCTTGCTGATGCAGGTCACATACGTCGGTTCACCGTCCACCATCGCCAGACCGTTGAGATGGCAGCGATCCTCGGCAGCGAGGCGCGAGATGAAAGGCGGCTTCCACAACGGACGAAAACTGTAGCGTTCGTCCACTGTGGCCAGGCAGCTGTAGAGCGTGTTGACGAAGATCGGCATGCCGTTCTTGTCGACGTTGACGTCGTGGATGTCCACGTCGCCCGTGGTGTAGGAAATGCGCGGAACGTAATAGGCATCGTATTCCTGGTGCTTCTCTCCGGGCAGGACACTGTTCTCGAAACGATGCAGCTGGAACATCGATCCGACCCACATCGTCTGCATGCCGACATGCAAGCCCATGCAGCGGGGGATCGATCGGGTGAAATACGACATGCTGCCGTCGGGCTTGACGCCCATCATGAACAGGATGCCGGTCTGGTACGTCGAAGCGACGATCGACGCATTCTGTTCGCTCAACCACGACCCGAACAAGCGGGTGGTGTTGAACTCGAGTTTGGGTGGCTGCATTCCGGGCATTTGCGGGTATCCCTTGGTTGATTCAATCGACAAAGTATCCAGGCGATAATTATGCCTTACCCGGCAATATTGCCGGGCTGTAGTCGTCCCAGCGTCTGTATTTATGCGGGGTCTGCGAGCGATTCCTGGTCCGGATCGCGGAAATTGATCCGGGTCAGAAATTCGTCCGACATGTATCCGATCGTGCCTGGCACGCGCACGCCTGGCAGTACAGCTGTGTCGTAGAGTTCACGCACTTCGCCGCGCAGGCGAAACTCGTGCACGACATCGCCGTTCTGCAAGTCGATGATCTGGATCGCGCATCGCGGCATTACCCCTTTCTCCTCCAGGCGCGATTGCAACGGCAACGACCCGAATGCATCGTCACGGCCCATCGACAGTCCCACGACTGCGAAACGGTCAATGAAACTCAGGCCGCGCAGATAACCCGCGCAAAACGCCACCGGCACGAAGCGTCCGGTATCGAGTTCGACATGGCCGAATTCGCCAGTGCCAGAGTTGTGCAGCCACAACTTGTCCTTGTACCAGCGCGGCGAGTGCGGCATCGAAAGTCCGGATGCAACGGTTTCACCAGTTGGCACATGCAACAGCAAACCGCCGTCGCGACGCAATGCACGCCAACCGTCTGCCACGTCGCTTGCAGCGATGCTGGTGACGTACGTTGCGATACCGTCCACCATCGCCAGCCCATTGAGATGGCAACGATCCTCGCGTTTCAACTGGCTGATGAAGGACGGCTTCCACAGTGGAGTGAAACTCTGTTCCTCATCCACGGTTGCCAGGCAGCTGTACGAGGTATTGACGAAAACTGGACGTCCTGCACGATCGATTCCGACATCGTGCACATCGATATCGCCCGTGCTCCACGCCACTCGCGGCACGTAAAATCCATCGAACCCGCGATGTTGCTCACCCGCAGCCACCGTATTCTGGAAGCGCCACATCTGGAACATCGTCCCGACCCAGATCGCATCGCGATCAACTGCCAGCCCAGTGCACCTGGCGATCGCACGATCCACGCATGACAGGCTTCCATCCGGCCGCACACCGATCATGAACAACATGCCGCTCTCGTAAGTGGTCGCGAGCAAGCTCGCGTTTTGATCGGCAAGCCAACTCGAAAAATACCGACTCGCTGAGTAATGAACCGGCGGTACCGGCGGATTGTTGTTACTCACCCTGAACTCCTGGTTCGATGTCGGCTCGGACGGCATGCCCGTCACGCGCAGCCCCATGTGTCTTCCGACCACGATGCGGAAGGATATGATGCTTTGCTCCGAGCTGCGAACATCGGTGTCACATTCATGCCTTTTGCCACGCCATTCAACGATCTACTGCTTGCGCATCGTTGGTCCGATACATTGATGCGTGCCGATTCCGAGCCGTTGAATCCGGACGCCAGCGCGGCACGAGCGTTTGCCATGCGGGCAATCGAAAACGAAGCCGATGCACTTTCACTTTTGCTTGATGCAAGCGCGCGTGACGGACGCGAGAGCCCGGCTGCAGGGCATCTCCGCGAATGGCTGGTTGTTGATGCGCGTTTTGACGATCTCGAGCACGCATTGCCGCCACGACTCCCTACGGATGGAGCCATCGAGGATGCGGTTCTGCAGGCCGTGCGGCTTCACCGGCAACGCGATTTCCGTGCTGCCCTGGCCCACTGCGATCATGTACTCCGGCTGGTTCCCGGGCATGGCGCGGCACTCGCGCATCGCGGCCGCGCATTGCACAACATCGGGCAGCGTGCAGAAGCGTTGGCCTCATTTGAACTCGCCACGAAAACCGATCCATTGCACGTCGAGGCTTGGCACTATTTCGGAATCGCACTGCGCGCTGCTGGCAGGATGGATTCGGCAGCGAATGCATTCCAGCAAGCCCTGGCCTTGCGACCTGCGTTTCGTGCCGCGAGCATCGATCTCGCCAAGACCTTGTTGGCAGCAGACCGGCTCGAGGCTGCCCGCGAGATCCTGGATGCATGCCAGGCGCGATTTCCAGGCGACGCCGGGATCAAAGCGGATCTGGGGTTCGCACTGCACCGTTTGGGTCGTCTTGAAGAAGCGCGGATTGCACTGCTCGAAGCCGTGCGACAGGATGCTTATTGCGGCCCGGCGTGGCTCTATCTGGGGGCCGTCTGCAATGAGCTGTCGGATCGTATTGCAGCAGAATCGTCATTGAAGGCCGCCGCGCAGTTGCTGCCGAACGATCCGGAGGTATTGGCCGAGTTGGCAACGCTCTACGAAACCACCAACCAGATCGATCTATTGCGAACGACCGTCGCGCATGGTCTGCGCGCAGCACCGGGCGAACCCCGACTGACCCTCGAAGCGGCAAGACTGCAACGCCGTGACCATCTGCCTGCGCGGGCACTGGAAATATTGCGCACGCTTGATCCGTCGCGGCTTGTCGTGCGGCAACAACGCGCCTACTGGTACGAGACCGCTCGCAATCTGGATCTGGTCGGGCGCCACGACGACGCCTGGATCGCATTCGCGAATGCGAATGCCTTGGCTCGAGACGAGATGCAAAGCAAGCTCGCCGAGCTTCCTCCACTGACAACATTGCTGCACGCCCTGGAATCGGCAGGGTTGGCCAATGATTCACCTGGCACTTCATCGACGCAGCAAGCGCCGAGTGCCCGCTCTCCGGTGTTCTTGCTGGGCTTTTCGCGTTCCGGCATCACCTTGCTCAATACCATGCTCGGCACGCATCCGGGTATCACGACACTGGAAGAAAGGCCGACGCTCGAAACATGCATCGACATTCTGTCCAAACGCCCCGAAGGCTACCCCGCTTGCCTGTCAACTCTTGGCAACAACGACATCGATGCATTGCGTGACACGTATTGGCAAGCAGTCGCCCACCATTCCAGCGATGACAATGGTCGCAAAGTCCTGATCGACACATTCCCACTGAGGACGATGCATGTCGGATTGATCCAGCGACTGTTTCCCGATGCCCGCATCATTTTCGTGCAACGCCACCCTGCGGATGTCGTGCTGAGCAACCTGATGCAGGACTATGCGACCAACCCGGCCAGTCTGGAATTCACGACCTTGCAGACGACCGCCAACGTGTTTGCATCGGTCATGCGCATCTGGCAATCAGCCATGCATTCCAATGCGCCAACCGTTCACACGCTGTGTTACGAGGATTTGATTCGTACACCCAGGCAGACCCTGCTTTCGTTGCTGGAATTCATTGCAGTGCCATGGGATGAGGACATCCTGAGTTCGTATCGCGAGCGCGCACGCGATGTGCGGATCAGCACCAGCAGCTACCACCAGGTGGTCGAACCGCTGAACGACCGTTCAATCGATCGTTGGCACAAATATCGCGATCATCTCGCTCCGGTCCTGCCGTTGTTGTCTGCGAGCGCCGCATCCAGCAGATACGTATTCTGAGTTTTGTCACCGGCATTTGCCGGCCCAGGCTATCGGACTTGCGTAACGAGCCGGCTGCTTGATGCAAGATCATCCTGCAACAAATGCAGTGCTGGATACTTGTCAACAATGTCTTTTGCCCAGCTCAGTGCGCTATCGATTTCCTTCGCGTACTCGACGGCATTGCGATGCAATTCCTGCGTACGCCGATTGCTGGCATAGGCATGCGCTGGCGATTTCGAATACGAGTGCATGACCGCGCCTTGAAGTACCGCATCGATTCTGGATGCGTCAGCCGCAAGCCCGAAAAAGTTTGCCAGTTGCTGCAATGACTCCGTCGGTCCTTGAAGAAAATCATCGAAGTGAACCGGCAGCAGGCGTTGGCGTAGCTCGAACGATTGCATCGCCTGGCGAAACTCGTGCATCTGGAGCAGCCAGACCAGGGCAGCTGCTTGTCCGTCCTCCAGGCTTTCGCTATCCAGGCCCGGATTGCCGGTCAAGCGTTGGAAATCCATGCTGCGCGATTCGATCAATGCCCGTCGCGTTTCTGAGCGATTGGAAGGCTTGAGCATGCTTGCAAGATAACTTGGGAGGTCGACATAGATCAGGGCCGCGCGGCAGTCGCGATGCCACGCCAGCAGGTGCGGCAGCAGGTTGTTGGCATGACTGATCGGCTTGATCACCGCCGTCTCGGCTAGGCTGTAAGTGCGCGTCAGCAAACTCATGGTCAGCCCGAACAGCTGTTGCCATTGGCCCATGTTCAACGACATTCGCGCGGTGCCGAAGAAACGCAGCATTTGCGCCAGGTCCAGCAGCGGTGGCGGTTCGCGCAGCGGTAGCACGCCATCGAGCTCGGCCAGCACGCGCGACAACAGGGTTGATCCGCAATGCCCGATGTGCAACAGGTAGTGGGCCCTGCGTCTGGCAAGCCCGAGTTTGGGTAGCAGTTGCAGCAATCCACTCAGTGGAACGGCGGCCTGCTCATCGCTGATGCGCGTCGCCCGCGAATCCAGGAAAGAGGAGGCAGCATATCCAGCCCGATCCATCTGGATGAAGAGCGCACGATTGTTCCCCAGGTCCAATTCCTGCAGACACAGCTGCGGACGGTCGAACAAGAGGTGCGCCAGGCGGATGCTGGCTGCATCAATCGATTCTGGAAACATGGTCATGACGACAAACTAAGCGAGTTCAACCTGCAGGCACAAGCTGATTCAATTGATTCAATTGAACAAGCTTGCGGTTAACGCAATCGATGCACCGATTTCAGAATAAAAAACGGCCCGCCGAAGCGGGCCGTTGAAAGGTTTCAAATGCTATCCGATCAGAAGTTCTGTTCGTAGCGCATGTACGGAACACGGCCGAGGAAGTCGTACTGGCTGTGCAGGTAGTGCGGCGACGGGAAGAACTTGCTGAGCGGCGGAGTACGGTCGGCCATGTTGCGGATGCCGAGCGT
>JBDSVN010000166.1:0-3504 GCA_039927175.1 Lysobacteraceae bacterium
AACATTGCGTGCTGCTGACGGACTCGCAACGAAAGTACGGCAAGTCTATGCACGTCCGCGCGATGCACGTGTCGTCGATGCCGATGCAGCGCTGTATGACGGCTTCGTGCCCGACCACGACAAGCGCCTGTTCCAGAAAATCCGCGCGGCTGCACCTGCAGCACTACCCGCATTCGTAACCCAGTTGCAGGACCCGCGACTGCTCGAACTCGTGTTCCGCTATCAGGCCCGCAACTGGCCCGAGTCATTGGATACCGAGCAACAGGAACGCTGGAAGGCGTATCGCCACCTGCGGCTCGACAGCGACATCGGCCTTTCCGAATATTCGTTCGAGACGTACGCTGCCAGCATCGCCCGATTGCGCGCCGAGCGCGTCGATGATGGTACTGCGCAAGTGCTGCTGGATGCGCTGGATGATTGGGGCCGCACGATCGCCGCCAGCATGCGGTAATGCAGTTGTTTCAAAAGGCTTCCGCAACATCATTGATCCGAAAGGAATTGAGTCTCGACAGTCGGATCAATCCCCCACCCTTGCCCTCCCCCGCCGGCGCAGGGGAGGGAAATCGGATGACCCTCAAATAATGCTTTGAGGGCCGAATCTACAGGGAATGCATGCCATGCCAAGCTATTTCACCAACAAGACCTTCAAGTTCCAGCGTGCACTGGCGAAGAACAACACGCGCGAATGGTTCCACGCGCACAAGGCCGACTACGAGGAACACTTGCGCCAGCCATTCCTGCGTTTGATCACTGATTTGCAGGCACCACTGGCGACGATCAGCACACATTTTCGCGCCGATCCGAAACCGATGGGCGGCTCGCTGTTCCGCATCCATCGCGATACCCGCTACGCCAACGACAAGTCGCCATACAAGACTTGGGCCGGTGCGCGTTTCTATCACGAGCGTATCAAGGTTGCGGCAGCAACGTTGCAGCGACATGGAGTTGCCGTCGAAGCGGTCGCTCATGGCACCTTGCCTTCCGTGACGTTGGCGCAGACATGTACGGCGCCGTCGTTCTACCTGCACATCGCACCCGGCGACAGCTTCCTCGGCGGCGGTCTTTGGCATCCGGAACCAGCACCGCAACGACGTATCCGCGATTTCATCATCGACAATCCCGAGAGCTGGAAGAAGGCCGTGCGTTCGCCCGCGTTCCGTCGCAAGTATGCAATGCACGGTGAATCGCTGGTGCGCGTGCCACGCGGCTACCCTTCCGATCACGAATTGATCGACGACTTGAAGCGCAAGAATTACGTGGCGATGGCGGTGCTCGACGATGCCACCGTCATTGGCCCACGCCTGCTCAAGACAGTCACCGACGGTTTGCGCGGCAGCGCGCCGCTAGTCGATTATCTCTGCGCTGCGCTGGACCTGGAGTTCTGACATTTGACTCCCTCCCCTGCTTGCGGGGGATGGCTGGGAGGGGGCCGCTTTGCTAATGGAAATCGATCCACGATGACGCCCCACCGTCGCTTCCTGTTTGCGTTGTTCTACTTCTGCTACTACGCCGCGATCGGCGCGTATTCGCCGTACGTTGGCCGCTGGGTGGACTCGCTTGGCCATGGTGGCTTTGTCGTGGGCGCGATGCTCGGCCTGTGGTACGCCACGCGCATCGTCGCGCCGCCGGCGTGGGCAGCGATGAGCTCGCGCAGTACGCGCCCAGGGCTCTGGCTGTTTTACGGATGCGCGCTCGGGCTGGCGTGTTTTGCAGGCTTCACGATGACGCAATCGGCATTTGCGTTGCTGTCGGTGATGGCGCTGTTCGGATTTTTCTACAACGCTGTGTTGCCGCAATTCGAAGCGATGACGCTGACCGCGCTCGGCAGCGACAGTCACGATTACGGTCGCATCCGCCTGTGGGGTTCGCTTGGATTCCTGCTCGTCGCCGCAAGCTACGGAGCATTGATGGATCGACTCGGCGACAGTGCATTCCCGTGGCTGTCGCTGCCGCTGCTGGTCGCGACGGTGATCGCGGCATGGTTTCATCGCGACAATCAGCCCGCTACGCACGCGACAACCGTCGCCGATGCGGGGCATCTGTGGAAACGTCCCGGCGTGCGTCGTTTCCTGCTGGTCTCGCTCTTGTCGCAAGCAGGGTTCGGCACGTTCTACGTGTTCTACACATTGCACCTGCAGAACCACCATCACGACGGACTCGCGGTCGGCATCCTGTGGGCGATCGGCGTGCTGGCGGAGATCGCGATGTTCTGGTTCGCGCCGCGCTGGATCGCGCGCATCGGCGCTGCACGCCTGCTGGCAATCTGCCTTGCGATCGGCACGGTACGTTGGGCAGTGACTGCGTTGTTTGCCGATTCGTTCGCGATCATGGCCATCGCACAACTCGCGCATGCTTTCAGTTTTGCAGTCTTCCAGGCATGCACGATGCAATTGATGGTGCAGTACTTCCCTGGGCGTCGCGCCGCAGCCGGACAAAGCCTGTTGTACGGATTCAGTTCCGGCGTTGGCGGCGTACTCGGCGCAGTTGTTGCTGCAGTGCTCTGGCATTACGGACGCGGCGAATGGGCGTTCCTCGGCGGCAGCGCGCTCACTGCATTGGCTTGGGTGATTTACATGTTGCGAAGCAAACCTGCCATCGCCGCCTGATCAATCCGTCCTGATCAATCCGTCCTGATCAATCCAGCCTGATTAATGCAACTCGATCAACCGGGTTTGCGATTGCGCTTGCGCATTCGTAAATGACGTTTGGCCACGGTCGCTTCGCTCAGGCGCTTGCCATGCGCGGCCAATAGATCGCCACGGGTGATGATGCCAATCAGCGGATGCGGTGCTTCGCTGCCCACGACGATGAGGCGGCCGATGTTCGCGCGCACCATGTGGTCGGCCGCTTCGCGCAGCGAATGGTCTTCGCGCACCACCAGCGGCGCGCGCTGGATCAAGTCGCTGATCGGTGCATCGGGATTGGCTTGCGGATCGAGCAGGCTGCGTCGCGTCAGCACGCCACGCACGATGCCTGTTGCATCGACCACTGGAAAACCCTGGTGGTGCGCTTCGGGTTTGCCGGAGTTGAGCCAGTCGCGTACCTCGCGCAACACCTGCTCCGCGCGCAAAGTGACCAACTCACGCGAGCAGGCGATGCCAACGGTGATCTGCTCGAGGTAATCGGCAGCGTATTCGCTCGGTACACGCACGCCTCGACGGGCGATTTTCTCGGTCATGATCGTGTTGCGCATGGTCAGGCACGAGATCAGGTAAGCAGCGCCGCAACCGCCCAGCAATGGCAGCAAGCCGAATGGTTGCTGCGTGGTTTCGAAAGCGAACACCACCGACGCGAGCATTGCGCGTGATGAGCCAGCGAACATCGCGGCCATGCCAACCAGTCCTGCGATGCGGGGATCGATGCCGGCCTGCGGGGCAATCGCCATGACGCCGATCCCGATCACCGCACCGAGCGCGCCGCCGATGGTGAACAACGGCGCGAGCGTGCCACCGGATGTGCCGCTACCGAGCGCAATCACCCACGACAGGAATTTCATCACGCACA
>JBDSVN010000167.1:0-5400 GCA_039927175.1 Lysobacteraceae bacterium
CGCTGCTCCGGTAGATCGAATGCCCGCGCCCTTCGACAGGCTCAGGGCGAACGGAAAGTGGTCAGCAGCAGCCGTGATCGCCGAAGCGGGTGTCGCCTGCGGCAACGCCGACGCCAGTGGTCAGCCCTTTCACACTGGCCGGATGATGTTCCGCGAGTACGCGTGCGACGCAGGCGGTGACGCGCTTGCCGGTCGGGATGTGCAGGAATTCGTTCGGACCATGTGCGTTGGAATGCGGGCCGAGCACGCCGGTGATCATGAATTGCGCGCCGGGGAATTTCTCGCCGAGCATACCCATGAAAGGGATCGTGCCGCCTTCGCCCATGAATACGGCGGGATTGCCGAAGAAATCCTGCGAGGCATGGTCGATTGCATGGTGCAGCCAGTCCGACATCGGCGGCGCGTTCCAGCCGGTTGATGATTTTTCCAGCTTGAACGACACATGCGCTCCGTACGGCGGGTTCTCGAGCAGCAATTTCTGCAGGATCGCACCGGCAGTATCGCCGTCCAATGTTGGCGGCAAACGCAGCGAGAGTTTGACTGCCGTGTGCGGGCGCAGCACATTGCCGGCATTGTCCAGCGGCGGCATGCCATCAACGCCAGTGACCGATAGCGACGGCCGCCAGGTACGGTTGAGCACGAGTTCGGTGAGATCGTCCGACATCGGCGTCATGCCGGACAGCAACGGGAACTTGTCGTAGACCCCGGTGCCCATCACTTCGGCGACCTTCTGCGCCTGTGCAAGCCGCTGTTCCGGAATCGGCGAGAACAGGGCGTCGACCTTGATCTTGCCGGTGGTTTCGTCTTCGAGCCGCGACAGCAATTCGCGCAGGATACGGAAGCTCGACGGCACGATTCCCGACGCGTCGCCGGAATGCACGCCTTCTGACAGTACCTTGACCACAAGATTGCCGCCGGCCATGCCGCGCAGGGATGTCGTGCACCAGAGTTGATCGTAATTGCCGCAACCAGAATCCAGGCACACCACCAGTGATGGCTTGCCGATGCGATCGGCGAGATGGTCGACGTAGTAAGGGAGGTCGTAGCTGCCGGATTCCTCGCAAGCTTCGATCAGGACCACGCAACGCGCATGCGGAAGTTGCTGTTCCTGCAACGCCATGATCGCGCCCAGCGAACCGAAGATCGCATAACCGTCGTCGGCACCACCGCGACCGTACAGTTTGTCGCCACGGATCACCGGCTGCCACGGACCGAGACCATCGGACCAGCCAGTCATTTCCGGCTGCTTGTCGAGATGGCCGTACAGCAACACGCAATCGTCGCCACTGGCCGAATCCTTGCTTGCCGGGATGTCCAGCAGGATCAGTGGCGTGCGGCCTTCAAGGCGCACCACTTCCACGTACATGCCGGTGATCGGCTGCGCACGCGCCCATGCTTCCATCAATTTCACCGCAGCATCCATGTAGCCGTGGCTGGCCCAGTTCGCGTCGAACATCGGCGACTTGTTCGGAATGCGGATGTAATCGACCAATTGCGGAACGATGGCGTCATCCCAGAGTCCACCGACGAAACGATCGATGCGCGCCTTGTCCAAATCCAGATGGTCCATGAGGTGGTTCCTTGCGTGGACACACAGTTTAGCAGGCTGTCGATAACAGCCCGTAGCGCGCATGGCTCCAACGTTTGCCAACGGCATTGGGGTAGGAAAACTCCGACACGGGGTTGCGTGGCAATCGCAGGCTGCGATGCGCAATCCGGCGATACGAGCGCCAACTCGAAGCGTGGAGACTTGCATCACCGGCCGCTGCATGGCGTTCGGACACCAACCCACCAGACCCGAGGAGATCCACAATGAACAAGTTCAACACGATGCTGCAAACCGCCGCTCTTTCGCTGATGCTGATTGCTGGTGCCGGTATCAGTACTGCCAATGCTGCGTCTGCCAACAAAGCGAAGGTAGTTGCCGCAGGCGCCAGCGCGAGCCACGCCAAGACTGCGCACAGCAAGTCATCGAGCAAGCCGATGATGAAGGTCGACATCAACAGCGCCGATGCCGGTGCGATCAACCAGGCGTTGATCAATATCGGTCCGTCCAAGGCCGCCGCGATCGTCGCCTATCGCAAACAGCACGGCGCGTTCCACAGTGCCGACCAGCTCGCCGAGGTCAAGGGCGTCGGCCTGAAGACCGTCGAGAAGAACCGCGATCGCATCGTGCTTGGCACGCTCGCGAAGCGCTGATCTGCGCATCGTCTTGTCATCCGGTGCACAGGGACGTGCGTCGGATGACTCTCTCAAAACTCGCACTAGGACGTGCGGGTTTTTCTTTGTGTCGGGTGTCGCGCTCGGACGGATGCACGCTCGGTTAGAATCGGCAACGCATGCCATTACGATTGATTCCTGCGAACGAATACCGACGCGAACGCTGGCGCAATGGGCTTGGCTGGACGCGGGAGATTGCGCGCGGCTTTGCAAACGCGGGAGTGTCGGTCATTGCAGAAGGAACTGCTGATCCTTCCGCGCAATGGGATTGGCGCTTGTCGATCGCCGAAGTCGACAGCGATTGCGCATTTTCCGCATTCCCAGGTTGCGACCGCGTGCTGGTGTTGCTCACGGGCAACGGCATGCAACTGGCTTTCGATGATGGCGAAACCGTTGCCATCGAACCGCCGCACGGACGCATCGCCTTCGCCGGTGAACGCAGCCTGCAATGCCGATTGCTGGATGGTACGACCACTGATTTCAACGCGATGGTGCGTCGTGACCAGTGTGCGATGCAGGTGTATCTGCGGCCATTGGTGGGCTCGATGGTGTTTTTCGCGGAATCCGGCGTGCTGTGGGCGATCCATCTCATTGCTGGCCGCGCCACCATCAAGTCGGAAGGCTTGGCGCTGAGGCTGGATGCCAACGATACCGTGCTGTTCGATGCCGGCAGCGATGCGGCGAACGAGCGCTGTATCCTCGATGGTGGTGGCGACCTCGTGCTGGTGAAGATCCAGCGAAATCCAGCGTCCGGCGCTTTATCGGCCGAGTAGCTTCAGTTGCGATCGTCGCACGTCCACACCGCGCCATCTTCGACCTTCACCGGAAACTTTGGTGCCGGCATGTAAGCCGGAGCGCACAGGACGCTACCATCGCGCACGTCGAACTTCGCGCCGTGCAAGGTGCATTCGATGGTCGCTTCCTCGGCATCGAATGTGCCTTCGGACAATTCGAAGTCCTCGTGCGTGCAGCGATCTTCCAGCGCGTAGTAATCGCCATCGTAATTGAACACCACGATCGGGGTATCGCCGTCCCAAACAGTCTTGCGTTCGCCGGGAAGAAGCTCGGTTGTGGCGCAGACGCGAATCCAGTGGATCACAATGTTTTTTCCAGTATTTCGAAGCGCAAGTCCGTGCGTTTGGGAATCCCGAACCGCTCGTCGCCATACGGGAACGGCTTGAAGATGCCGGTACGCCGATAGCCGCGTCGCTCGTACCATGCGATCAATTCAGCGCGGATGTCGATCACGGTCATGTGCATGATCGGTAGTTTCCATTCCTTGCAGGCGATGCGCTCGGCTTCGGCAAGCACTGCGTTTCCAATGCCGGCGTTTTGCAGGTTTGGGCGAACCGAAAACATGCCGAAATAGCCGACGTCGTTCTCGATCGTCACCAACGCGCAGGCGAGCAGTTCGCCGTCGTGTTCCGCGAGCAGGATGCGACTGGGTAGACGTTCGATCTGCGCGAGTACATCGTCCGGGCCGGTACGCCGGCCGTCGAGGAAATCCGCTTCGGTCGTCCAGCCTGCGCGGCTCGCATCGCCGCGATAGGCCGATTCGACAAGTGCGACGACCGCATCGACATCGGTGTGCGTCGCGGAACGGAAAGCGAGTGGCGTTCTCATGCGTGCATGATAAGGCCAGCTGGCGCGGTGCGTCTGCGACTATGACCTTCTACACTGTCCCGTCCGCAGCGCACTGCCCAGACTGCAGTTTCGGATACCGTCCACCATCGGCGCCGTGCGCCGCACCTGCGAGGCAATCCCATGAACCATCTCAAACCCCTGGCGCTGGCGCTCATTGCAACCCTCTCGGCCGGTGTGGCGTGTGCGGCAACCAGCCATTTCGACACCAGCGAGCTCAACAGCAAGATCAGCCCCTGCGACAATCTGAACACGTTCGTGAATTCGAAATGGGTTGCGGCCAATCCGATCCCGAACGATCGCACGCGCTGGGGTTCGTTCGACATGCTGCGCGAGGACAGCCTGCAGAAGCAGCACAAGATCATCGAGAACGCAGCCAGGAACGCCGCGCATGCCGTGCCGGGATCGATCGAGCAGAAAATCGGTTACCTGTACGCGGCGGGCATGGATGAAGCGGCGATCGACAAGGCCGGTTTCGATCCGATCAAGCCGACGCTCGCACGCATCGATGGCATCGAGAATACAGCCGACATCGTTTCCTACATCACCGACAGCTATGCGCATGGAATACCGGTGCTGTTCGGCTTCTATGGCAATGCCGATTTCAAGGATTCCAACAAGCAGATTGCCTACGCATCGCAGGGCGGGCTCGGGCTGCCGACTGCCGATTACTACAGCAAATCCGACAACGCGAAGATTCGCGATGCCTACGTTGCGCACATCGCGAAATTGCTGGAATTGACTGGTGTTGCCGAGGCCGACGCGCAGGCGCAGGCGAAATCGGTGCTGGCGTTCGAGACGCGCCTCGCTGCCGCCTCGTTGTTGCCGGTGGAGTTGCGCAAGCCCGAGAATCGCTACAACTACGTCAGCATTGCCGATGCCGACAAGACGACGCCGCATTTCGAGTGGGCGGCATTCTTCAAGGCGCAAAACGCCGACGTGGGCGATGGATTCTCGCTGTCGCATCCGAAGTTCATGGCGGAAATGGACAAGATGCTCGTCGATACGCCGGCCGCACAATGGCAGGCTTACCTGCGCTTCCATGCGATCGACGATGCAGCCTCGTATCTTTCGCAGCCGTTCCAGCAGGAAGATTTCGCGTTCAATTCGCAGACGCTCAATGGCCAGAAGGAAATCAAGGCACGCTGGAAGCGCGTGCTCGACAGCATTGAAAGCGGCATGGGCATGGCGCTCGGCCAGTTATACGTCACCGACAATTTCTCGCCAGTCGCGAAGCAGCGCGCCGAGGAGCTCGTCGCCAACTTGCGCGCCGCCTACAAGACGCGGATCGAGAACCTGCCCTGGATGAGCGATGCAACCAAGCAGAAGGCGCTGGAGAAATGGGCGACCTTCGTGCCGAAGATCGGTTATCCCGACAAATGGCGCGACTGGAGCGGGTTGACGCTGGTACCGGGAAATTACTATGCCGAGGTATTGGCAACCATCAAGTTCGATCACGACTACATGGTCGACAAGATCGGCAAGCCGGTCGATCGATCCGAGTGGGGCATGACTCCGCAGACGGTGAACGCGTATTAC
>JBDSVN010000168.1:0-4124 GCA_039927175.1 Lysobacteraceae bacterium
TTCTCCATCACATTCGCGGCCGCAGGCCGCATGCCGCCAGGTCCAGGACGGATCTTCATCCACGGAGGGAATCGAGCACGATGAGCCAGAAAATCAGTCCACTCGCCGGCAAGCCGGCACCAGCATCGATCCTCGTCGATGTATCGAAGCTGCTCGCAGCGTATGCCGACCTGAAACCCGATCCGGGCATTGCGGCGCAGCGCGTGGCATTCGGTACGTCCGGGCATCGCGGCAGTTCGTTCGATCGCAGTTTCAACGCATGGCACATCCTCGCGATCAGCCAGGCGATCTGCGATTACCGCAAGGGCAAGGGCATCGATGGCCCGTTGTTTATCGGTGCCGATACGCATGCGCTGTCGCAGCCGGCATTCGAGGATGCACTGGAAGTACTGGCAGCGAATGGCGTGCAAACGTTGATCTCGACGGACGGGGAATTCACTCCGACGCCTGCGGTTTCGCACGCGATTCTTGTCCATAACAAAGGCCGCGAGTCTGGATTTGCGGACGGCATCGTCATCACGCCGTCGCACAATCCGCCCGACAACGGCGGCTTCAAGTACAACCCGCCAAACGGTGGACCGGCCGATACCGACATCACTGGATGGATCCAGGATCGCGCGAACGCGCTGCTCGAAGCCGACCTCAGTGGCGTCAAGCGCATTCCATTTGCGCAGGCGCGCAAGAGCGAATCGACGCACGCGCACGATTACCTCGGCAACTATGTCGCCGATCTTGCCAACGTGATCGACTTTGATGCGATCCGCAGCGCCGGCATCCACATGGGCGTCGATCCACTCGGCGGCGCGGGCGTGCATTACTGGCAGCCGATTGCCGAACGCTACAAGCTCGACCTCACCGTCGTGAGTGCGGAAGTCGATCCGCAATTCGCCTTCATGACCGTGGATTGGGACGGCAAGATCCGCATGGATCCGTCGTCGTCGTATGCGATGCAGCGTTTGATTGGCCTCAAGGACCAATACGATGTCGCGTTCGCCTGCGACACCGATCACGACCGCCACGGCATCGTCACGCGCAGCAGCGGCTTGATGGAACCCAATCGCTATTTGTCGGTGCTGGTCGATTATCTGTTTCGGCATCGTCCGCAATGGAGTGCGCATGCAGCGGTCGGCAAGACCGTGGTGAGCACCGCGTTGATCGATCGCGTCGTCAAGCGGCTGGAGCGCAAGCTGTTTGAGGTTCCGGTTGGTTTCAAATGGTTTTCGGCTGGGCTTTTCGATGGCTCGCTGGGTTTCGGTTGCGAGGAAAGTGCCGGTGCGTCACTGCTGCGGCGTGATGGTTCGGTGTGGACAACCGACAAGGATGGTTTAGTGCCCGCGCTGTTGTCGGCGGAAATCACCGCACGCATGGGCAGGGACCCTGGCGAGTTGTATGCGCAGCTCACGCATGATCTCGGCGAGCCATTTGCCGATCGCGTCGAAGCCGCTGCAACACCGGCACAGAAGGCAAAGCTCGCCAAGTTGTCGCCGAGCGAATTGAAGAGCGACCAACTGGCTGGCGAGAAAATCGAACAGGTGATCGACCACGCGCCCGGCAACAACGCGGCGATTGGCGGCATCAAGGCGATCACTGCGAATGGCTGGTTCGCCGCGCGGCCATCGGGCACTGAGGCGATCTACAAGATCTACGCCGAAAGTTTCAAGAGCGAGCAGCATCTGCAGGCGATCCTCGAACAGGCGCAGCAGATCGTCGATGAGGCCATCGGTTGAGTCGTGATGGCGCGATTGAATGTATTCAGAAGACTGACTGGAAGCTGTAACATCATTGGTCAGGTGCAATGCGTGTGCGCGTCCATGCTGTTGTCGCAACAGGCGCTCACACCACAGACTAGTGAAACCGCATGACTGCAGGCCGCGAATCAATTGATGAAACCTGGCTGCGGCTGCGCAGCACATCGCGCGGTGCCGGATTGACCCGCGAGGAGATGGTGCACGAGTTGCCGTTGCGTTCGGAGCTTTTCAGCGCCGACCAGATGGAGCGCCACGGTCGCGCGCTGGCGCGTTCGCACAAGGTCGAAAAAGGTCGCGCACGCGACTTGCTGTTGGCACGTCTTTCAGCGAACAAGGCTCTGCTGGCGCAAGCCATCGACCTGCTTGCCGAAGCGGTCTCGGCGAACCGGCGCATCACGCCGGCAGGCGAATGGCTGCTCGATAATTTCTACCTGATCGAAGAACAGATCCGGATCGCGAAGCGGCATCTTCCGAAAAATTACAGCCGCGAGTTGCCGCGCCTGGTCAATGGGCCATCAGCAGGATTCCCGCGCGTCTACGACATCGCGCTTGAAGCGATTTCGCACGGCGACGGACGTGTCGATACCGAAAGCCTGAGCCTGTTCATCGCCTCGTACCAGTCGGTTTCGCCGCTTGCGCTCGGCGAGTTGTGGGCGATTCCGATCATGTTGCGGCTTGCTCTGATCGAGAACCTGCGCAGGGTCGCCGCCGGCGTCATCGTCGATCGCATGGATCGCAACGTGGCCGACGAATGGGCCGATCAACTGGCCGAAATCGCGGAGAGCGATCCGAAGAATCTGGTCGTGGTGATCGCCGACATGGCGCGCTCCGAGCCGCCGCGGGCGAGTTCGTTCGTCGCTGAACTCACCCGAAGGTTGCATGGACAAAGTTCCGCGCTTGCACTGCCGCTGACCTGGGTCGAGCAATGGCTGGGCGAATCCGGCCAGACCATCGAACAGCAGGTGCAAGCGGAAAATCAGCAACAGGCGACCGACCAGGTATCGATCAGCAACAGCATCTGCAGCATGCGCTATCTGTCTGCAATGGACTGGCGTGAATTTGTCGAGACCATGAGCGTGGTCGAGCAGGCGCTGCGCGATGATCCAATCGCCGTGTATTCGCAGATGGATTTTGCCACGCGCGATCGCTATCGCCATGTCGTCGAGCGGCTTGCTCGGCGTTGCTCGCTGTCCGAGGAGCAGATCGCGCAGCAGGCGGTGTCGCTTGCGCGCAAGGGGTTGGACGAACACGGACCGGATGCGTTGTCGGCGCACGTCGGTCATTTCCTGATTGGCCACGGATCGCCGCAACTGCAACGCGACATCGCGTATCGCGCGCCGTTCCGATTGCGTCCGCATCGTCGTGAAGGCCGCGTGCCGGGGTGGACGTTCTTCGGGCCGATCATCGGAGTGACATTGCTTGCCGCCGTCGCATTGCTGCTGGAACTTCGCGTGGGCGGTTGGCATGGCTGGACTTTGTGGCTGCTCGTGTTTCCCTGCTTGCTGGTGGCCAGCGAACTGGCGATGGCGCTGGTGAACTGGGCGGCGACCCTGCTGGTCGCGCCACGGCAATTGCCGCGCATGGATTACTCCGATGGCTTGCCATCAAGCGAGCGCACCCTGGTTGTGGTGCCAACGTTGATCGGCAACGAGGCTGGAGTGGACAGCCTGGTCGAGGCGCTGGAAGTGCGTTTCCTCGCCAATCGCGGACCGCACATCCATTTCGCGCTGCTCACCGATTTTTTCGATGCCGCACAACAGACGCTGCCAACGGATGCGGGATTGCTCGAACATGCACGCAGCCGGATCGCGGCACTCAATGCAAAGTACGCCGATGCCAGCGGCGAAGATCGCTTCTTCCTATTGCATCGGCCGCGACTGTGGAATGCAGGCGAGGGCGCGTGGATCGGGCGTGAACGCAAGCGCGGCAAGCTCGCTGACTTGAATGCGTTCCTACGTTGTCGCGATGCCTCGGCATTCCAGTTGATCGAAGGCCACACGCATGTGCTCGGCAACGTGCGCTACGTCATCACGCTCGATACCGATACCCTGCTGCCGCGCGATGCCGCACTGGAATTCGTCGGGACGATGGCGCATCCACTCAATCGCGCGCGCTGGGATGATGCATCGCGGCGAATCACGTCGGGTTATGGAATCCTGCAGCCACGCGTTGGCGTGAGCTTGTCGGGCGCGCAGCGTTCGCGTTACGCACGCTGGTTCGGCAGTGAGCCGGGCATCGATCCGTACACGCGTGCGGTGTCGGATGTGTACCAGGACTTGTTTTGCGAAGGCTCGTTCATCGGCAAGGGCATCTACGATGTCGCCGCGTTCGAAACGTCGCTCGAGGGCCGGTTCCCGGAGAACCGCATCCTCAGTC
>JBDSVN010000169.1:0-3771 GCA_039927175.1 Lysobacteraceae bacterium
GTGCGCCCAAATTGAAGGGCGCTCCCCCGGATACGGACGCAGATCTTGCCGAGCAGGTGCGTTACCTGCTCGACACCGAAATCAATCCGCAGCTCGCCTCGCATGGCGGCCGGGTGTCGCTGGAAACGATCACTGCCGACAACGTCGTGGTGTTGCGTTTCGGTGGCGGTTGCCACGGTTGTGGCATGGTCGATGCTACCTTGAAGAACGGCATCGAGAAGACACTGCTGTCGAAACTGCCGCAACTCACTGCAGTGCGGGATGCGACCGATCACGCAACCGGCTCGGCGCCCTACATGAAACGCGACGCGTGATTTTTTCCTGATTGCGTTGCGCTTAACCGGATTTTTCCGGCGATCACGCTAGCCTGCCGCACCTTTCGAAGGAACTGTGCGCTTGGCGAGCATTGATGCATTCCGTGAACTCGCCGAACGCAGGCGCCCAGTGCAAAGCGCAGTACAAGATTCCAGGCATGGCCTGGAGCTTGCTGCACGGCGTCCGACAGGCTGGAAGTCGTATCGCGAACGCGGATTGATCCTGCTCGCAGTCGGTTTGTGGCACGTCGGGGTTTTGATTGCGCTGCGAGCCGCAATGCATGTGTCGCCAACAACGCATCGTGAAGTTGCCCAGCCGCTGCAAATCACGATCATTGAACGCCATGTCGCGCCGATTCTTCCGCAAACTCCTGCGCTGCCGCGATTAAACCATCCGAATGCCCTTGCACCACGACAATCGATTCCCCGATCCAATGCCTTGCAGGCTGTCGCGATCGAACAGCAGCCAAAACCAATCGAAACCGAGCCGCCCAAGGCGTTGATCTACGCGCCTGACAGTGCAATGCAATTACCGCCAGCACAGACTGCCCCGCCATCACGCGACTTGCTGGCACATCGATCGATGTCGAGCATGCTGCCCGGCAGCGATCATCCGCTCGCACCTGGATTGCACGTGCGCGCGGGGCTCAGCCCGCAGAAATTGGTGGAGCGTGTGGGAATGTTGTTTGGCGGTGGGCCTGTCGATCCGTGCCCCGAACTTGAAACAGATCTGGTCAACACCGCTGATCCAGATGCGCGCGAACGAGCGATGGAGCGTTTCGAACGATCCTGCCCCGGCCGTTGATCGGTCGACAAATGAAAAGGCCCCGCATTGCGGGGCCCTGTGCAGTCATCATGCAACTGGAGCGACTACTTCTTCAGGTGGCTGAGGTCGTGCAGCTTGCTCGGCAGCGAAGAGAAATACGCTGCAACATCCTCGATATCCTGGTCGCTCAGCGGTGCAGCCATGCCGACCATGATCGGGTTCTTGCGATCGCCAGTCTTGTATTCGTGCAATACGCGCACGATGTAATCGGCGTACTGGCCTGCGAGTCGCGGATATTGCGGATCGCTGGTGCCGTTGCCATCAGCGCCGTGGCATGCCTGGCAAGCTTTTGCCTTGTTCGCGCCGGCCGTAGCATTACCAGATGCGAATGCGTTGCCCGCCAATGCCAAGCCAGAAGCCGCTAGCACAATGGCGATGACGCAACGCTTCATCGAAATGCTTTTCATCAGGAAAGAGCGGCTCACTTTTCGCTCCCCGTGCCAACGCTGGACAGATAGGCGGCGATGTTCTCGATGTCCTGCGCTGAGAAGCTCTCGGCTTGTGCACGCATGGTCGGATGGGCGCGTTCACCTTTCTTGTATTCGGTCAACGCATTGATCAGGTATTGCTCGTTCTGTCCACCCAGTTTCGGCACATGGTAGTTCGGGTAGGCGTTCTTGTACTCCGGGATGCCGTGGCAGCCGGTGCAGGTGTAGACAAGTTTCTTGCCTTCGACCGGGTCGCCCTTGGCGGCGGCGGCAAGGCTTGCAAGCGCCAGCACGAGGCCGGTCGTGCAGATCAGGATGGACTTGAGGAGCGTCGATTTCATCGGTGGTATGTCGTCGTCGATGGGCGAAGTGCGAAGTATAGCGTGACTCCGTGCAATGTGATGGCTGCCCCGGCATCCGGATTTTGTGTGCGCCGCTAGAGGAATGCGCGATGCATGCAACTTTCCAAGCGCCGACTGACTCAGTACACATCAACCTCAAGGCCTATGCGATTGCGAAACATGGTTTGTGCCGCTGGATTCTGGACGGATCGCCACATCGATGACGTTTGAATCAGTACGAAGAAACCAATAGGCCATGCGTCATTGTGACTTCACGCAGGTGCGCAAACCGGTTGCGTTACGCAAGACTACGGCACGCTCGGAATCATTCGGGCGAACTAGGTGTTATACTTAGATACAACACCATAACCAGCTTGATACAGGCCACGATGAAGCCCTCAAACACCACCCTGAAGCCGACTCCATCCGTCCACGCGTCCAAGCGTCGTGGCCTGCTGTTCCTGCTTGCGCCGGCCATGTTTGCACTCGTATTGACACTGCCTGCCTGCAAGCACAACAAGGCTGGTGACGCCAGCGCTACCGAGACTGCAGCCAAGTCCGATGCAAAGGACGGGAGCAAGCAAGACACCGCCGTACCGGTCGAGGTGGCCAAGGTTGCGCGTCGCCCGATTGCCGCGAGTTACAGCGGCACTGCATCGCTGGATGCGCCCGATGAAGCACAAGTCGTTTCCAAAGCTTCCGGCATCGTGTTGGCGATCCTGACCGAAGAAGGCCAGCGCGTGCACAAGGGCCAGGTGCTGGCGCGTCTTGATAGCGATCATCAGCGCCTTCAAGTCGAGCAGGCCGCCGCTGCCGTGCGCAAACTCGAAAGCAATTACGAGCGTTCGCAAAAAATGGTCGCTGCCAAACTGGTCAGTGCCGAGGCCAACGACCAGATCCGTTACGACCTTGAGAGCGCTCGCGCAGCACTCAACATCGCCCAGCTCGAACTGTCCTACACGACGATTACTGCTCCGATTGCTGGCGTGATTGCACAGCGCATGGTCAAGCAAGGCAACCTGATCCAGCTCAACGCACCGCTGTTCCGCATCGTCGACGACAGCCGGCTCGAAGCCGTGCTCAATGTCCCCGAGCGCGAACTGGCGACGATGAAGGCCGGGCTATCGGTGACCTTGCAGGTCGATGCAATCGCCGGACAACAATTCACTGGCACGATTGATCGCATAAGCCCGGTGGTCGACGCGGGCAGCGGAACCTTCCGGGTGGTCTGCGCATTCGTTGGCAACGATGGATTGAAGGCCGGCATGTTCGGTCGCATCGGAGTCGTGTACGACAAGCGCAACGATGTGCTGACGATTCCGCGCGTCGCGTTGCTGGAAGACGAAGGCGAGCCTGCCGTCTATACGGTGCGCGATGGCAAAGCTGCACGGGTCTCGCTCAAGCTCGGTTACGTCGATGGCGCACTTGCCGAAGTCCGCTCCGGATTGAAAGAAGGCGATTCCGTGGTCACGGCGGGCAAGGTCGCAATACGCGATGGTGCCAAGGTGGAGGTGATTGCCGGAACCAGCGCTGCATCGAACGCGCCTGCGTCCAATTCCTCCGCCGACGTGGCGGCCCACTGATGCAGCCCGGTCCGTCTTCGCCCGAACAGCCAGTTTATTCCGGTGGCCTGATCGGGTTTTCAACGCGTCGTCGCGTCACCGTGGCGATGGTGACTTTCACCTTCGTGCTGTTTGGCGTGATCGCATTGTTCAACCTGAAAGTCGGATTGCTGCCCGACCTGAGCTATCCGACGCTGACCGTGCGCACCGATTACGCCGGCGCTGCGCCGACTGAAATCGAAACCCTGGTTACCCAACCGGTCGAGGAAGCGGTCGGTGTGGTCAAGAACCTGCGCAAGC
>JBDSVN010000170.1:0-3021 GCA_039927175.1 Lysobacteraceae bacterium
AGGTGGCGCTGTTGTCGCATTCGAACTTCGGCAGCCACAGCGATGCGAGTGCGCTGAAAATGCGGCGTGCGCGCGAGTTGCTGGTCGAGCGCGATCCCAAGCTTGAAGTCGAAGGCGAGATGCAGGCCGATACCGCGTGGAACGAGCAATTGCGGCAACGGATGTTTCCGCACAGTATTCTCAGCGGTCGCGCGAACCTGTTCGTGATGCCGAATCTCGACGCCGCCAACATCGCCTACAACATCACCCGGGTGATGACCGACGGCGTCGCCATCGGTCCGATCCTGATGGGTATCAATCGGACCGCACATATCCTGACGCCGGCATCGACGGTGCGCCGCGTGGTCAACATGACGGCGATTGCGGCGGTGGAGGCGCAGATTCGCAAACAATTCGGCTCTGCGACGAACAAGGCTTGACCGCGCCGCTGGGCGAAAGCTGCAGGCTTCCATACCGGCTGCGCTAAACTGCATCCAACCAGACGAAGCGAAACGCGCAGTCGCGCGGCGGAGAACGACGATGACCCAGCAACAGCCAATGCCAGACCCCAACGACGTTCCGGACATCGATTCGGAAGAAACCGGCGAATGGATCGACTCGATCAAGGCCGTCATCAAGGCCGATGGCGGTGATCGCGCACATTACCTGCTGGAGCGCATGGCCGACGAAGCGCGCCGCGAAGGCGCGGAAATTCCGTTTGCGCCGACCACCGCCTACATCAACACGATCCCGCCGCAGAAGCAGGCGCCCAGCCCGGGTGACCCGGCGTTGGAGTGGAAGATCCGTTCAATGATCCGCTGGAACGCGCTGGCGATGGTGGTGCGCGCGAACCGCAAGCCGGGCGACCTCGGTGGCCACATCGCCAGTTTCGCTTCCAGCGCGACGCTGTACGACGTCGGCTTCAATCATTTCTGGCGTGCGCCGCACGACGGACATCCGGGTGATCTGATCTACATCCAGGGCCATTCGTCGCCCGGCATCTATTCCCGTGCCTTCATGGAAGGCCGATTGACCGAAGACCAGCTCAACCACTTCCGCCTCGAAACCGGAGGTCGCGGCATTCCTTCATACCCGCACCCGTGGCTGATGCCGGATTTCTGGCAGACGCCGACGGTATCGATGGGCCTTGGGCCGATTTCGGCGATCTATCAGGCGCGCTTCTGGAAATATCTCGAAGGGCGCGGCTTGATTCCGCCCAGTGATCGCAAGGTGTGGTGCTTTCTCGGCGACGGCGAAACCGACGAACCCGAATCGCTCGGCGCGATCGCGCTGGCTGGTCGCGAACACCTCGACAACCTCGTGTTCGTGGTCAATTGCAACCTGCAACGACTCGACGGCCCGGTGCGCGGCAACGGCAAGATCATCCAGGAGCTCGAAGGCAGCTTCCGTGGTGCCGGCTGGAACGTATTGAAGGTGATCTGGGGCACGCACTGGGATGCGTTATTGGCGCAGGACGACAAGGGCATCTTGCGCAAGTTGATGATGGAAACCGTCGACGGCGAGTACCAGAATTGCAAGGCGTTCGGCGGCGCGTACACGCGCGAGCATTTCTTCGGAAAATATCCGGAGACGGCGGCAATGGTCGCCAACATGTCGGACGAAGACATCTGGCGGTTGAATCGCGGCGGTCACGATCCGCACAAGGTGTACGCCGCGTATCTCACCGCGACAAAGCACGAAGACCAGCCCACCGTGATCCTCGCCAAGACGGTGAAGGGTTACGGCATGGGCAAGGCCGGCGAAGCGCAGAACATCACCCACCAGCAGAAGAAGATGGATGACGAATCCATCAAGGTGTTCCGTGATCGCTTCAAGATTCCCGTGACAGACGAACAACTTCCGTCGGTGCCGTTCTACCATCCGGGCGCGGATTCGCCGGAGATGAAATATCTTGCGGAACGTCGTACGGCGTTGGGTGGATCGCTGCCGCATCGTCGGCAAAAATCCGACGAAACTTTGCACGCGCCGGAATTGAAAGTGTTCGATCGCCTGCTGCAATCGAGCGGCGAGCGCGAGAACAGCACCACGATGGCTTTCGTGCAGGCGCTCAACATCGTGCTGCGCGACAAACAGGTTGGCCCGCGCGTGGTGCCGATCGTGGCCGATGAAGCGCGCACGTTCGGCATGGAAGGTTTGTTCCGGCAGATCGGCATCTACGCGCCGTTCGGCCAGAAATACAAACCGATGGATGCCGAACAACTGATGTTCTATCGCGAAGACGAAGCCGGACAAGTATTGCAGGAAGGCATCACCGAAGCCGGTGCGTTCTGCAGCTGGGTTGCCGCAGCGACCAGCTACAGCACCAACAACCTGCCGATGTTGCCGTTCTTCATTTTCTATTCGATGTTCGGCATGCAGCGCATCGGCGACCTGTGCTGGATGGCCGGCGACATGCGAGCGCGCGGCTTCCTGCTCGGCGCCACCGCCGGCCGCACCACGCTCAACGGCGAGGGCCTGCAACACGAGGACGGCCACTCGCACCTGCTTGCCGGCGCGATTCCGAATTGCCGCCCGTACGATCCGACGTTCTCGTTCGAAGTCGCGGTGATCATGCAATACGGCATGCAGCGGATGCTCACCGAGCAGCACGACGAGTATTTCTACCTCACCCTGATGAACGAGAACTACGCCCATCCGGCGATGCCGGAAGGTGCGGCGGACGGCATCATCAAGGGCATGTATCTGCTCACCGATGCGGGCAAGCCGAAGAAAGGCGAGTTGCGTGTGCAGTTGATGGGTAGCGGCACGATCCTGCGCGAAGTGATCGCGGCAGCGGAATTGCTCGACAAGGATTTCGGTGTCAGCGCGGATATCTGGAGTTGCCCGAGCTTCACCGAATTGCGTCGCGACGGTTTCGATGCGGAGCGCCACAACGCGCTGCATCCTGAAGCGCACGGTTCCAATGGTGCCGGTCAACGCAAGTCGTATGTTGCGCAGTGCCTTGAAGGACGCAGCGGGCCGGCGATTGCAGCCACCGATTACGTGCGCGCCTATCCCGACCAGATCCGCGCCTTCATGCCG
>JBDSVN010000171.1:0-2652 GCA_039927175.1 Lysobacteraceae bacterium
GGTGTCGTTGATCAACGTCGATTTGCCGGAACCGGAGACGCCAGTGATGCAGGTGAACAGTCCCGCAGGAATCGCGAGATCGACGTTTTTCAGGTTATGGCCAGTCGCGCCAAGCAGGTGCAGCATCAGCTTCGGATTCGGCTTGTGGCGTAGTTTCGGAATCTCGATGCGGCGCCTGCCCGACAAGTAATCTCCGGTCAGTGATTCGGGCGCGGCGAGCACGTCCGCGAGTTGGCCTTGCGCGACGATACGGCCGCCATGCACGCCGGCGCCGGGGCCGATATCGACGATGTAATCCGCCATGCGGATCGCGTCTTCGTCGTGCTCGACCACGATCACCGTGTTGCCGATATCCCGCAGGTGTTTCAGCGTACCCAGGAGGCGGTCGTTGTCGCGTTGATGCAAACCGATGGAGGGTTCGTCGAGCACGTACATCACGCCAACGAGGCCGGCGCCAATTTGCGATGCCAGGCGAATGCGTTGTGCTTCGCCACCGGACAGCGAATCGGCCTTGCGATCAAGCGTGAGGTAATCGAGGCCGACATCGACGAGGAAGCGCAGGCGATCGTGGATTTCCTTGACGATCTTCACCGCGATCTCGCCACGCCATCCGTACAGCTTCAGCGTGGCAAAAAATCCGAGAGTTTCATCGACCGGAAGCTTTACGACATCCGGCAAATTATGCTCGCCAACAAACACGTTCCGCGCCGCGCGATTCAGTCGCGCGCCATTGCATTCGGGGCAGGGGCGGTCGCTGATGTACTTCGACAACTCCTCGCGCACCATCTGCGATTCGGTTTCCTTGTAGCGGCGTTCGAGGTTCGGCAGGATGCCCTCGAATTTGTGCTTGCGCTGGGTGCGGCCGCCGGATTCAGTGAGATACGAGAACGCGACGACGTCATCGCCGCTGCCATTCAACACCGCGTTGCGCACTACGTCCGACAAATCTTCCCAGTGTGTGTCGACATCGAAGCCGTAGTGTCGTGCGAGCGATGCAATCAACTGGAAGTAGTAGGCATTGCGGCGATCCCAGCCGCGCACTGCGCCGGCGGCAAGGCTCAACTCCGGGTGGCCGACCACGCGCGTCGGATCGAAGAACTGGGTGATGCCGAGTCCATCGCAGGTCGGGCACGCTCCCGCAGGCGAATTGAACGAGAACAAGCGCGGTTCGAGTTCGGGCAGCGAGTAATCGCAGACCGGGCAGGAGAACTTGCTGGAGAACAACACCTCGGCGGCATCGCTTGCATCCAGGTCGACCACCGATGCGAGGCCGTCGCCGAGCTTGAGTGCCGTCTCGACACTCTCGGCCAGGCGCTGCTTCATGTCTTCGCGCGGGCGGAAGCGATCGATCACTGCGTCGATGCTGTGCTTCTGGCGCAACGCGAGCGCCGGCACTTTGTCAATTTCGTAAATCGCGCCATCCACGCGCACGCGCACGAAACCTTGCGCGCGCAGTTGGTCGAAGATCTGCACATGCTCGCCCTTGCGGTCACGCACGACCGGCGCAAGCAACATGTAGCGATGCTCGGGATTTGCTCCAAGCATCATGTCGACCATCTGGCTGACGGTCTGCGCTTCCAGCGGGAAATGATGATCGGGGCAGCGCGGCGTGCCGACGCGTGCGAACAGCAGGCGCAGGTAATCGTAGATTTCGGTGATCGTGCCAACCGTGGAGCGTGGATTGTGCGAGGTGGATTTCTGTTCGATCGAGATCGCTGGCGACAAGCCCTCGATGTGATCGACGTCAGGTTTCTCCATCACGCTCAGGAATTGCCGCGCGTAGGCGGACAACGATTCCACGTAACGGCGCTGGCCTTCGGCGTAGATGGTGTCGAAGGCGAGCGAGGATTTGCCGGAACCCGACAAGCCGGTGATCACGATCAAACGGTCTCGAGGGAGATCGAGATCGATGTTCTTCAGGTTGTGGGTGCGCGCTCCACGGATGCGGATCGTGTCCAAGCCGGCCATGCACTGCCTCGAATTCAATCGAATCGACCAGTCTAGACCTGCTGTCAAGTCCGAACCATCGGCATGCTCAGCCCGGTTACTGCGGCGCGTTGCGGGTCAACAGCCTGATTTGGCTGCCATGGGCCCGAGCCGGTCCCCTCCGAGGCCTGCCAATGCCGTGGAAACCACCTTCCCAACCCCATGACGGTTTTCCCTCGGAAGAGTTTGACTGTAAAGGCCTTTTCCCCCACAATTCCGCTTCCGTCGCACCTCGATGCGCGGCAGCGTTGCCAGAATAACTACAGATAACCAAATCAGGACATTCATCATGTACGCAGTTCTATTGACTGGCGGTAAGCAATACCGCGTGATGCAGGGCGAAATCCTGCGCGTGGAGAAGCTCGAGGGCGATGTTGGCTCCGAGCTGAAGTTCGAGAACGAGCAGGTGCTGATGCTGGCCGATGCCGACAACATCCACCTCGGCGACGCCCTCAAGGGCAGTTCGATCGGGGCGACGATCAAGTCGCACGGCCGCGCCGACAAGATCCGCATCGTCAAGTTCCGCCGCCGCAAGCACCATCGCAAGCAGATGGGCCACCGGCAGAGCTACACCGAAATCGAGATCACCGGCATCCATCATTCCGGCCATCATTCCAAGAAAGACGCTGGCGCAAAAGCCGGCGGCCAGGAGTAATCAGTCATGGC
>JBDSVN010000172.1:0-3890 GCA_039927175.1 Lysobacteraceae bacterium
ACACCACTGCAACCGCGATCGTTGGCGCGTTCGCAGGTGCGTACGCGATGAACAGGGACTGATGGCGCAAGCTCACCGGCAACGCTTTCGGATCGAGGCTGATGTTGCCCTTGCGGCTGACCCGTTGCGCGGTGCCGGTCTTGCCCGCGATCAGGTACGGCGCGTTCGCTCCGATCGCGTGCGCCGTGCCATTCTGGGTGACCGCGATCATGCCGTCGCGCACCGCGGAAAGATTGTCCTGGTTCGTCGAGATCGCAACGCTCGGCGGTTGCGGCAGCGTCTTCCACGGTGCAGCGAATCCATCACGCGTGGAATGCACCAGGTGCAGGCGATGGCGCACGCCGTTGTCAGCAAGTTCCGCCACTCCCTGCGCAAGCTGCAATGGCGTCACCACCCAGTAGCCTTGGCCGATGCCGGAGATGATGGTTTCGCCGAGGTACCACTCCTGTTTGAAACGCTTGCGCTTCCACTCTGGCGAGGGGACAACGCCAACGCTTTCGCCAGTCAGGTCTATACCGGTTTTTTCGCCAAACCCGTAACGCCGCATGTAGTCGTCCAGGCGCACGATGCCCATGTCCATCGCCAGCTTGTAGTAGTAGGTGTTGACCGATAGCGCAATCGAGCGACGCAGATCGACCCAGCCAGCGCCACCAGCCTCGGCATCACGGTAGCCGCGCTTCTGGCCGGGAATGTGGAACTCGCCGGTGGACAAGGTGCGATCGCTGGCCTTGCGCACGCCCGATTCAAGTCCTGCCAGCGCCATGAATGGCTTGATCGTCGAGCCTGGCAAGGTGCCTCCAATCAGCACGCGATTGAACAGCGGCTTGGAAATGTTGGCGAGCAGCGCATTGTAATTTGCATGCGAAATGCCGTTGATGAACAGGTTCGGATCGAATGCCGGAAGGCTCACCATCGCCAGGATTTCGCCGTTGCGCGGATCCACCGCAACCGCTGCGCCATCGTAATCGCCGAATGCCTCGACCATCGTGCGCTGCAAGTCGGCATCGATGCTCAAGGTGAGATCGGCGCCTGGCTTCGGAGGCACGCGACCGAGCACGCGCAGCGCGCGGCCTTCGACATTGATCTCGACTTTCTCGTATCCGACTTCGCCGCGCAGGCGCTCCTCGTAATAGCGCTCAAGGCCGGACTTTCCGATCTGGCTGATCACCGCATACGGACTGTCTGCACCCATGCGCGCGATATCGTCTGCATCGACGCGACCGACGTAGCCGATCACATGCGCGAACAGGTCGCCGTAAGGATAGTGACGCGTGAGATACGGCGCGACATCGACGCCTGGAAACAAATGGCGGTTGATCGCGAAGCGCGCCACTTCGGCTTCACTCAAGGCGAACTTCAACGGCACGGCGCGAAAGCCACGGCTGGCACGACGCAGCTTGTCGAACGTCGCCAGATCGTCTTCCGACAAGGGAATGATACGACCGAGGCGCGCGAGCGTGTCCTGCATGTCATGCACGTCGTCTGCGGTGATTTCAAGCCTCCACGCCTGCATGTTGTCGGCAAGCACCTTGCCGTTGCGGTCAAGGATCAATCCGCGCGCCGGAATGATCGGGCGCTGCTTGATGCGATTGGCCTCGGCACGGCTGCTGTACTGGTCGTGTTGCAACACCTGCAGGCGGAAATACCAGCCGCACAACAGCAGCATGCCGGCTGCGATCATCACGAAGCCCTGCAATGCGCGACCACGAAACAAGGCTGCTTCCGCATGCGAATTTTTCAGCGGGCGGTTGCGCACGGGTTTCATGCTGGACTAGCCGATGCTGCTGTCATCACGGCCGGCGTTCACGCGAACGCGCGCGCAGGACATCGAACGACAACACCATCCACGGCCACAACAGCAGCACCAGCAAGGGCGACAGCCAGAACGGCCAGCGCGGCACGCCTTCACCCAAGGCAGAACGCACCGCTGCAGCGATCACCCGATCGTTCAACAGCAGCGCGAACACGGCGGCACTTTGCTGGCCGATCGGGAAGAAGCGCAAGCGCGCACGGAAGCGCTGCACGATGAACGCCAGCACGGTCAACCGCAACGCCTGCTCGCCAATCAGCGTGCCGAACACGAGATCGCCAACCAGGCCGGTCGCGAATGCCGCACCCATACCAAACCGATCGGGCATTTCCAGTAACCAGTAAACAGCCACCATGCCGAGAAAATACGGACGCAGCGCGGCGAACATTTCCGGCAATGGCAACAAACCGAGCAGAACTGCGATGAACAGGCTCAACGGCAGCCAGTAGAAGCCGGAGCGCGCGCGGGTCATTGCGATGGCTCCGGCTGCGCTTGTTGCGGAGGTAGCTTTACCGGCGGCTTGGGGGTGGAAGCACGCGTTTTCAGGTTTGCGGCGCGTTGCTCCTGCGCGATGGCCGCGCGCCGCAACGGCAGGTCGTTCGGCACCGGAGGTCCAGTCGCGGCATCGGCATCCGCAATATTCGACACCAGCAGCACGTTGCCGCTGCGATCCAGCCGAGCGGCCGGAACCAGTGTCGCCGAGACAAAAGCATGGCTCGGATCCGGCAGCAGGCTCGCGACGCGCCCGACCGGAAAGCCCGCCGGAAAACGTCCGCCGATGCCCGACGTGATCAGGTCATCGCCAACCCGGATATCACCGTTCTGCGGAATGCTCGACACGCTCAGGCGATTGCTGCTGCCGGTGCCGTACACGATCAACCGCAAGCCACTGCGCACGACCTGTACCGGGACGGCGTGATCCGGATCGGTCACCAAAAGTGCAATCGCGTGCGTCGGGGTGACCGAGATCACCTGGCCAAGCACTCCGCCGGCATCAATCACGATCTGGCCGACGTGCGCGCCCTGGTTTTGTCCGATATCGAGAATCACGCGCTGGCGCACCGGATCAAGATCGACATCCAGCAGGCTGGCCAGTTGTACCGCCAGCACATTACCGCGCGTGCCGCCAAGCAATGCGCGCAGACGCTCGTTTTCCTGCGCCAGCGATTGCAGCCGTTCGATCCGCGCCTGCGCAAGCAGCAGATGTTGCTGCAGGGCGATGTTCTCGTGATACAGCCGGGTCTGGTTCGCGACAGCCGCTTCGGTCAATGCAATCAGGCGACCAGGCTGCGCTGCCAACCACCACACGGGTTCGGCTGCAACGGTCGCGGTCTGCCGCACTTTTGCCAACATGCCGCCGCGATGGTCGGACACCATCAGCGCAATTCCCAGCGCGAGGTACGACAGCAACTTCAGCGTGCCGCCGTTGTCGGAACCGAAATGCGGAGTGCTGGAGTTCGGAAAGGCCACGCGGCGCGAAGATCCTCGACGATTGCGGAATGCGAAGCGACGCTACGCGATCAGTCCGCGCCGACAGCGGCTGCCGGCGCAAAGCGTACGATCGTGTTTTGCCTGCGCCGGTTTATTCGGGTGAAAAGAAATCATTGCCGTGATCGACCAGTTCCAGCGCGCGCCCGCCGCCACGCGCCACGCACGTCAGCGGATCGTCGGCGACATGCACGTGCAAACCGGTTTCCTCGGAAATCAGCTTGTCGAGGTCGCGCAACAGGGCGCCACCGCCGGTCAGCACGATGCCGCGTTCGGCCACGTCCGCGCACAATTCCGGCGGCGTCTGCTCCAGCGCCTGCTTCACTGCAGCGACGATGCCGGACAACGTTTCGTGCAGCGCTTCGAGCACTTCGTTGGAATTGATCTGGATCATCCGCGGCACGCCCTCGGCGAGGTTGCGTCCGGATACGTCCATCTTCTTGACCTCGGTCTGCGGATACGCACAGCCGATTTCGATCTTGATCCGTTCGGCGGTGGATTCGCCGATCAAGGTGCCGTGGTTGCGGCGCACGTAGTTGACGATCGCCTCGTCGAAACGGTCGCCGCCGATGCGCACCGATTGCGCGTACAC
>JBDSVN010000173.1:0-4651 GCA_039927175.1 Lysobacteraceae bacterium
AACTGTACCTGGCTTTGATCGAACAACTGCACGTCGTCGAGAAATTTAGCGTCGTGCCAGGCATAGCTCGCCTGCAGGTTCAGATCGCCTGCGAGCCGGTACTTGGTTTCGAATTCAGCGCCGACGAATCGCTCGCTGCCAGCGTTGGCGAGCGCAGGCTGGCCGGCGACTTCGGTGCTGATGATCAGGTTGTTGAAGTGCATGTGGAAGGCCGACGCATCCCATTGCAGGCGTCCGTCGAGATTGCTGCCCTTGAGACCGACTTCGAAGCTGCTAGCGGTTTCCGGATTGAGGATGCCGCCCTCGACGTCTGGACCGAAATCGATCGCTGCCGGCTTATAGGTGTTGCGGTAGTTCGCGTAAGCGAACACTTCATCGCTGCCGTCCTTCCACAAGCGCACGCTGCTGCCGAGAACGCCTGCCAGGCGGCTGCCGCTGCGACTGCTGGAGGCGCCTTCGGTTTCCGATGGGTCCACGGTGAGATCGGTGAACTGTCCGAAGCGATTTTCGGAAGTGTGGTTGAAGCGTAATCCGGCATCCAGCCGCCATGCATCGTTGACGTCAAAACGCCAATCGGCATACAGGCCGGAGAAATTACGCCGGTCGGTGAGCAGGGTGGCTTCGTCGGTGTGCAGGCTGGTGGAGGGCGGCGGGTTGCTGCCGTTCGGGAAGATGCCGTATTCGAAATTGTCGCTATGCTGCGCGCCATAGCCGTACAGGTAATCCACGCCCCAGGCGAGCGTGCTGCGCGGCGACAATTCGGTGGTGACGTGGGTGTCAAAATAGATTTCATCGGTGTGGCGGTTCTGGCGGAAGCCGTCGGCGTTGTGGGTCACGCCGTCATCGGCGAAATCGCTGCGCAGGAATCCGCGCGTGTTCTCGCCATCGGTGTGCGCAAGCGAGAGCTTCGTACTCCACTCGCCAAAACCAGTGGCGTGCGTGTAATCGAGCGCGAGCTGGATGCGGGTTTCATTCAACTTGGCGTCGGCAGGGTTGACGTTGGCATCAGTGGGCATGCGCGGATCCAGCACCGTGCCGGCTCGCGGATGCGGACTGCCCGGCTCCTGGCTGACCACGCTGCCGTCGATGTCGATGCCCAGCGTGCCGCCGCCGACATCGCCAAGCGTGCGATACAGCGCATGCGCGCGATCGAAACCAGTGCGGTCGGCAGACTGCCGCTGCCGCTCTGCGTCGACCATTAGCGAGCTGGCGAAGCCGCCGTCCTGCGTGGCTGGGATCGGCGCGGCCAATGCAACGCCATAGCTGCCGCGGCTGCCGATGTGGACTTCACCGCGCACTGGCCCCTTGCCGGCCGCGTAGTGGATGATCTGGATCACACCGACGAAACTGGTCGCGCCGAAACTCACCGGCGCCGCACCGCGCAACACTTCGATACGCTCGACATTCGACAAGTTCAGCGCCTGCAGCGCGGGATTGAATGCGCCGCCACTGGGCACGCCGTCGACCACCAACAGGAACGCATCGAATTCGCGCAGACCCCATAGCGCGGGCACGCTCGATGCCGGTCCGTTGTCGCCGCCTGCAGGGGCTTCCGCGCCAGCAACCAGGCGCATCGCCCCGGCCAGATCCGTCGCGCCCTGTCCACGCAACGTGTCGCCATCGAGTATGGTCACCGAATCAGTGCTGCGTGCCAGCGTTGTCGGAATCTTGTCGGATGTCACTTCGATGCGATCGAGGTCGGTGACATTCACGGGCGTGGCTGCAGCTGTCGTCAGCGGAAACAGCATCGGAAGCGCAAGCAGAAGGGTGGCACGCACAGTCATCGGGCTCATTCCTCGTGTGGAAACGAAGATTACACTTGATCGTACGAATGCCAGGCAGTGACATAAGTCATGTCGGGCATCGGGCATGGTCGTGGAGATGGAATTTGAAGCTGCAAGATCCGCGTTTCCCGGAACGCACAGTTCGAACCGGAAGATCGCCACGGATTGCGCTTTCCGCTGGTTCGCAGCCGGATTCCGGAACAGGCATGGCCGCAGGCAAGCTGGCTCGCGGCCAATCTGGCAAGAAAGCCAGAAGGCGCAAGCAGGCGGTCGAGTATGCCGCAGCGAAAGCGATTGCCACGCGCGCATCAAGTCCGCGCTTGCTGTCGAACCTGCGCTGGTGGCATGCCCTGCTGGTGCTGGTCGCGATCAAGGCCGCATGGCTGTATTGCGATGCGATCCCGCGCCTGTTCCTCATGGATTCGGCGTTTTACCTGCATGCGGCGATATACGATTGGATTCCGCCGGATCGCTCGTTTACCTATCCGTGGTTGCTACGCTACCTGGTCATGCTGTGGCAATCGCCGTACGCATTGATCGTGGTGCAATCGCTGGCCGGTGTCGCGTCGGCGTGGCTGTTGTGGTCGGTGTTGCGACGGCGTTTTGGCGTGGGCGATGTGATCGCATTGCTCGCCGCAGCACTGTTCGCCTGCGATCCAGCGCAGGTGTTCTACGAGCGCATGGTGATGGCCGAAGCGTTCGGCGGTTTGTTGCTAATGACGACCTTCGCCGCGACTGTGGAATACGTGGCAACCGCACGCATTCGCTGGCTGGTCGCACTCGAAGTGTGCGGACTTGCCGCGATTTCCCTGCGGCTGAACCTGTTGCCGGTGGTGCTGGTGATGGGTGCGGTCGCACCGTTGTTGCTGTTTCGGCATGTCGACATGCGCCGGATGGCCGCGCATCTTCTGTGCGCTTTGATCTTGCTGTCGGGACTGCACGGCGCTTATCGTCATTTTGTCGGACACGCCATGCACGCTGCGCCTGAGTGGAGTGGCCGCAGCGGGATGATGGAACTGGGACTGGTAGCCCCACTGGTGAAGCCTGAGCATCTTGCGGCGGAAGGATTTTCCCCGACGGTGCTGAAACGGGTGCGCTACGACTTGTCGGATCCACGCAAGCGCGAGATCCAAATGTGGTCGGATAAGGGCTTGAACGATTTGCTCGGAGCGAATGTCGATGCCAACGGCGATGCGCTGGCGGGACGCATCGCACACCGCGCGGTGCGCGACGATCCGTTCGGCCTGCTGCGGCTCGGCATGCACAACCTCGAGGATTATTTTGATCCGCGCCAGAAGCGCTCTCGGTCGAACGCCGATCTCGCCGGCAATCGTCCGTATCGCGCCGATGTGCAGGCTGATGCGCGCATCGTCCTTAACGCATGGGTCGAAGGAACGCAGAAAGTGGAATCGCCGGCGCGACTCTGGTTCGGCTTTGCCACATGGTGGCTGGTCGCCTGCTGGCTGGCATTGCCCTTGCTTGGCGCGTTGGCTTGTTGGCGCTTGCATCGCAACTGCAGAACTGCGGTTGGTAGCGTGCTGCTGCTTTACGCGCTGGGTCTTCCGATCAGCCATTTCCTGTTTTCGCCGATCGTTTCCTATCGTTATCTGCACCCGATGCCCGCGTTTGCGCTGATCGCGCTTGCGGTGCTGGTTGCGCCACGGCTGGTTGCACTGGAGGATGGCCACGCATGAAAAAGCCGGCGCAAGGCCGGCTTCTGGGAATTGATTGGTCGGGGAGACAGGATTCGAACCTGCGACCTCTACGTCCCGAACGTAGCGCTCTACCAGACTGAGCTACACCCCGACTGAGCCGCGTATTCTAGGGGTGCGGGGGAGTGCAGGCAAGCGTTGACTGTAGTTTGGGCCGCATGCGGCGGGAATCGGCAGGCGGGAGTCGGTAGAATTGGCGCTTCATCTTCAGGAGCGCATCTTGATCAAGCCCCGCACCATGCCCGGCGTCATGGAGCTGCTGCCGCGCGAGCAGATCGCGTTCCAGCGCATGCTCGACATCATCCGCCGCAATTACGAGCGCTTCGGCTTCCTGCCGATCGAAACCCCGGCCATCGAATTGTCCGAGATGCTGCTGACCAAGACCGGCGGCGAGACCGAGCGCCAGGTGTATTTCGTGCAGTCCACCGGCGCTCTGGAGAAACCTGGCGACGGTGTGCCCGAACTCGCGCTGCGTTTCGATCTCACCGTGCCGCTTGCGCGCTACGTCGCCGAGCACGAACACGATCTCGCATTCCCGTTCCGGCGCTACCAGATGCAGCGCGTGTACCGCGGCGAACGCGCGCAACGCGGCCGCTTCCGTGAGTTCTACCAGGCCGACATCGATGTGATTGGCAAGGACAACCTGTCGATCCGCTTCGATGCCGAAGTGCCGGCGGTGATTTTCGCGGTATTCACCGAACTCGCGATCGGGCCGTTCACGATCCACATCAACAACCGCAAGCTGATGCGCGGATTCCTTGAAGGCCTTGGTGTTGCCGATGGCGAACAGCAGGCGTTGGTGCTGCGCGAAGTGGACAAGCTCGACAAGCGCGGCGTCGATCATGTGCGCACATCGTTGATGGGCGAAGGCTTTGGTTTGTCCGCCGATGTCGCCGACAAGTTGCTCGATTTCGTGCGCATCCGTTCGCATGGACACGAGGACGCGCTGGAGAAACTTGCTGCATTGGGATCGGGCGATGCACATGGATGTGCAAGTGTCGCGGGCGCAGGATGCGCAGGAGCGACCAGCGATGCGTTCAACAGCGGTGTGTCCGAGCTACGCGAAGTTCTTGAACTGGTGCGCGGGCTGGGTGTTCCGGAATCGCATTACGCGATCAACCTGTCGATTGCGCGCGGACTCGATTACTACACCGG
>JBDSVN010000174.1:0-4898 GCA_039927175.1 Lysobacteraceae bacterium
ATCAACCTGGTCGGCACGATCCAGATCGTCACCAATCCGAACGCAGGCGGAACCGGCGTTCCGGTATCGCTCTGGACTCCGCAATCGTTGAACGGCAACGGCACCGGCAACAGTTGCTATGCCAACGAGTTCTACAGCAGCGGCGGTACAGTGGATTGGAGTCATGTTGCGACGTTGCCAACATTTCCTCTTTGCGACGATTGCTCCTGCAACGGCAGCCTCTCCTATGCTCATGGCAAGACCGTTACCAACGGTATTGATTCTCTCTCCGGTGACGACAATTCGGCGACCGGCGGCAATGGGCAGGTGCATGTGTACGCCGACCAGACCAAGACCGAGTTCCCCTGCGACCTGTTCCAGCAGATCTTCGGCGTGCAGGCATGGTCGGACACAAGCCCGGTGGACGGTTTCTGCGAAACCCACATCATGACGGCGTTCCAGAACCCCAGTAACACCTCGCAATACATCAAGATGGGTGTTGACGAGGCCTACCTCTATTCCTATGCCGGCTACATACTGGCCAACGCGTCTCGTACCTACCCGATTTGCACCGACAGTACTTGCGCGGCCACGGTCGGCACGATCAGCGCGGCCGCACTGCGCACAACCAGCCAGACCGTCGCGTCACAATCCGGTCTGGTCTGGTGCCAGGACGGCTCCTTGTGCGCAACAGGAACTGTCGACAGTCCTGTCCTTATGGTCTTCGACGGTGGTAGCGATGGCGGCTCGCCGAATCTCACCAATAGCGGAAACATCTACGGCATGGTCTTCGGACGCTCGACCGGTAAAGCCACCAGTGGTGTGCTGAGTGTTTCGACCGGTGGCGACGCCTCTTTCTCGATGTCGGGCAACGGCGTTGTTTACGGCTCCATCGTATTGCAGGGAACCACCAGTCACCTCAACGGCACCTCGGCCGTCGTCTATAACAAAGACATCCTGAACAACCTGGCCAACAGCGACGCCTTCGTCAAGTTTGGCGGCATGCCCGCCAGCTGGTCGGATCGTGTGTCGTACTGATCGCGGAGATCCAATCATGCGCATTCAATCGCAGCGTCGCGGACGCCATTGCACCCAGGCCGGCTTCTCGCTGATCGAAGTTCTGGTCGCGGTCGTGGTGCTTGCAACTGGCCTGCTGGCGCTGGCCGCCCTGCAGATCAACCTCACCCAGAGCTCCGCCGACGCCAAGTCACGTTCGCGGATCGCATCACTATTGACCAGCGTTGTTGACTACCAGCGTTCACAGGGCTTCAGCAGCGTCGCCGCGTTGTCCAACACGCAATGCACGACGACGACGCCAACCGCTATCCAGACGGCGATCTGCACAGCCCAGACCGATGCGGGTGTGTCAGGCATCAAGCTGAACCAGACCGTGACCAGGTGGTATGCCATCCCGGGCGCCACATCGTTCGGTAATACCGCTCCAAGTGCCGGTGTGAATGTTTACGGCGACTACAAGCGGGTCGATATCACCGCGTCATGGACCGATGCTTCCAACTCGGCGCGCACACTGGGGACAACAACCATCGTCAGCGACCTGGGCTTGAACAGCGGTTCGAGCACGTTGCTGTCGACCAACCTGCTTTACAGCGCGAACCTGAATCCGATCGTCCACGAAACCAATCCAGGCAATACCGCGGGCGTGATCCCGATCGCCATCGGCAACGACACCAACACCGCATCGACCAATCCGAAGCCGACACTCAATACCAGCAGCGGCGCCAATTCGACCACGTTCACCACCCTCACCTATGGCCAGGGAACAAACGATACGAACCTCACGTCCACGATCCAGAAGCGGGTCGAGACCGAAGTGGCCGAATGCGTTTGCCAGGGCTCGTCCAGCAATCCGTTCGGGTCGGGTACGCTGGAAGCTGAAAATGTGTTCCGACCGACCTACTGGAATGGCTCCCAGTATGTGGCGCCAGCAATCGTATCGGCAGGCGTGCCGCACAGCGCGGCGTCAACCAGCATCAACCAGAGCAGCGAATGCGACGTCTGCTGCCGCGACCACAACGACACCGGGATCGCTTCCGACCAAGTGTTGTACGACGCCGTCACCGGCGACACTAATCGTTACAAGGTCGCCAAGTCGGGCTCGACGATCACGACGCCGGTTTCTCTTGCGACCAGTGGTAGTCCGGCGGCGCCGGTGGTAGCGAACGTGACCAGCGACGCCTATCTGGATTCCTGCCGCATGATCCGCGTGGATGGCCTGTGGCGCGTGGCGACCGACATCCAGGCTACGCATATGGGCCTGATCGTGACCAACGATTTGTCCGGCAGCGCAACCAGCCCGGGAGCGCCCGCCAGCAGTTACGAAACACTCTACGAAACCTTCGTGGTGGATGCGGTCAAGCACTACCTGCTGTCGGCACTGCCCACCAGCGGCTCGCCGGAGTGGAGCAATTTCCTCACCAACACACTGGCTACGGTGTTCAGCACCTACGCACCGAATGTACCGAGCACCAATCCAGCGACCGTGGGTGCTGCCGGTACGTATCGCTACCTGCATGCACATGGCTTGTATATCGATCACCTGGAAACCGATGCGATCACCAAGTTGAATGCGATCGAGAGCAGCACCTGCGCCACGACTGCGAGCGATTTTCCGACCTGCCTGCTGGCCTACGTGCCATTCAACACGATCAACTTGACTGGTCTTACGAGTTGGTTGAACACCGCCACCGACGGTACGACGCAGACGTCGCCTGTGCTGTCGTTGGGTAGCGGCACCAACACCTCGACCACGACCTGCGCAACCGGCGCGTTCTTTGGCGGTTGCGTAACGGGGTTGATCTCCGGCTCCGCATTGGCGGTCTCCAAGATCGGCCATTCAAACTCGGGTATTGCTGTCTCGATCCCGGTGAGTCCCTACGAGTTGCTGTCATCGCACAATCTGACCGCGTCGCAACCGTTCACCAAGGGCAGCGGCAGCAGCAGCGACCTGATGTACGCGCAAGTCACCGGGCCTGACCTGACGCCCAGCGGTTTCTCCTCGATCCAGCAGTTCCCGACGGATACGATCAACTCGGCGATCAATCCTGCGGTGACCTGGGCAGTCAGCACCACCGCCAGCGGCAATTGCTCGGTGAGCACGACCAAGTTTGCCACCACGCCCAATCCGTACAGCTGCACAACCACCGTCACTCTGGATGTGCCGACCACCATCACCGTCAGCAGTTACAACAAGCTTGTCACGACCGCTGCCACCTCAGTCAAGGATCCGTGCAGTGTGGGCGGTTCCTCGAGGAACAAGACCTATCCGATTCCCGGCCTGATCTGCTATTCGCTGAGCACGGCGACGCTTTCCACCGATTCGGCCGGCAGCAGCCGCATCGATTGCGGTTCCTCCGGTGGCAACTGCTACAACATCACTTCTCCATTCACCATCGGCGGCACTAGCAAAACCACCAGCGAGACCACTTCGGTCGTGATTGCCTCCAAGAACGGAAGCCCGGTCAAGAACAACCTGAGCAACACTTACCTGAACTTGGCCTATGTCGCCAATGGTTCGAAACTCGGCACCGTGGATACCTCGACTTGTGCAACGACCAAGATACCGACCATTACCACCCCCACTTCATGTAATTGATGGAATAGAGCGCCAGCCAAGAAAAAGCCCGCCGAAAGGCGGGCTTTTTTATGCAGCAATGCTGGCGCCCGAAGTTGGACTCGAACCAACGACCCCCTGATTAACAGTCAAGTGCTCTAACCAGCTGAGCTATTCGGGCGGGGCGCGTATTGTGACGGCCACGCCGCCAAGGCGCAAGGCTGTGGCGGGTGAAACCGCCTCGAAATCGCTGCGGTAAACAGAACAAGGCGCTGCGGATCCTCGTTGTCGGGCATGTCACGGAAGCCACGAATCCGCTGATTGCATCGATTGGTACAGCATCACTGCACGCAAGTGGCGGCGATCGCCGTGGCCGTCGGCACGCCCGGATGCAGCACGCCCTGGTTGTTCAGCACCAACGATTCGGCCTTGCTCGGGCCGCGGCCGTCGCACAGGGTGAAGGTGACATTGGAACCGGCGCTGCTGCCGCTTGCCTGGATCACGATGCGCGTGCGGCCCACGGTCGAACGCAGTCGTACCTTGCCCGACAGTGCGGCTTGGCGCGCAACGACTGGTTCGCTGGCCTGATGCTCGTGGTCGCCGTCGATGTCGAGAAACGCGATCCAGCCATTGCTCCAGTCGGGACTGCTCACGCATGTCATTCCATCGCTGCTCGGGCACAGCACGGCGCGCGAGCCGGCGTTGGTTGCGCTGCTGAAGGCAGTGACCAGGTTGCTGGCCAACGCGCTGCGTGCACTGCTGGCGCGCGAGGCTTCGAACGCCCCGGAAAATGCCGGCATTGCGACACCCAGCAGGATGGCCACGATGCTGGTCGCGATCAGCAATTCGATCAGGGTGATGCCGTTCTGGTGCGTGCGCATGAAATTTCTCCGGTTGTCGTCGTGATGCACAGGCTAGGGGCTGCGCCGCGCCCGGCCCATCGGAAGAAGCCGCGTCGTCGGGTAGGAAAAATCCGACAAGGGACATCCATCGCCATGACCTGTGGGGGAAGCTCGATGCCGGGACGCTCGCTATACTTCCGTTTCCCCCGCGCGACCCCATATAAACCAGCGATGGCAGAGCGCTTCGAACTCGTATCCCCGTATCTGCCCGCAGGCGACCAGCCGCAGGCGATCCGTCGCCTCATCGACGGCTTCGAGTCGGGATTGGCAAGGCAGACGCTGCTCGGCGTCACCGGCTCGGGCAAGACCTACACCATTGCGAACGTCATCAACGCGGTGCAGAAACCCACTCTGGTGATGGCGCCGAACAAGACTTTGGCCGCGCAGTTGTACGGCGAATTCAAGGCATTCTTTCCGCACAACGCGGTCGAGTATTTCGTCAGCTA
>JBDSVN010000175.1:0-3554 GCA_039927175.1 Lysobacteraceae bacterium
CGACTGGACAGACGTCGATCACGTTGCCGGAAAGTTCGCTCGTCAGCGGCTTGCCGTCGTAGGTGCCGATCTGCAGGTGCTCGCCACGGTTCATGCCGCCGAGTTCAAAGGTGCCGGCGATTTCGGCGGTGACGCGGATGCAACGCGTGCAATGGATGCAGCGGGTCATGTCGCTGGCGACGAGCGGGCCGAGGTCCTCGTCGGCCACCACGCGCTTGCGCTCCTGGAAGCGGCTCACCGATCGGCCATAACCGAGCGAGAGATCCTGCAATTCGCATTCACCGCCCTGGTCGCAGATCGGGCAGTCGAGCGGATGGTTGATCAGCAGGAATTCCATCGCATTGCGCTGCCCACTCACTGCACGCTGCGATCGGGTGAATACCTTCATGCCTTCCATCACCGGCGTCGCGCAGGCCGGCTGCGGTTTCGGCACCGCCCTGCCGCCCATTTCGGTCTCGACCATGCACATGCGGCAGTTTGCCGCGATCGGCAATTTTTCGTGATAGCAAAAACGCGGAATCGGGATGCCGGCCTTGTCGGTGGCCTGGATGATCATCGAACCCTTTGGCGCGTGCATCGCGACGCCGTCAACTTCGATGTTGACCATACCCTCAGGCGCGGGCGCTGGCGTGTTGGTTGGCTGCGCACTCATGCCGCAACTCCCGTTTTTTCATCCACGATCGAATGTCCGTTGCGGATGTAATACTCGAACTCACTCCAGTAATGCCGCAGGAAGCCCTGCACCGGCCACGCGGCGGCTTCGCCGAAGGCGCAGATGGTGTGACCTTCGATCTGGCCGGCAGCGGCCTTGAGTATCGTCAGGTCGTCGAGCGTAGCTTGACCATCGACGATGCGAGTGAGCATGCGGTACATCCAGCCAGTGCCTTCACGACACGGCGTGCACTGGCCGCAGGATTCGGCGTAATAGAAACGCGAAATACGCTGGCAGGCGCGCACCATGCAGGTGGTTTCGTCCATCACGATCACCGCGCCGGAACCCAGCCCTGAGCCGGCTTTCTGGATGCTGTCGTAATCCATCGTCAGGCCCATCATCGTCTCACCCGGCAACACCGGCATCGACGAACCGCCTGGGATCACCGCCTTGAGCTTGCGACCATCGCGCATGCCGCCGGCCATTTCGAGCAGGTCGGCGAACGGGGTGCCCAGGCGGATTTCAAAATTACCCGGCTTGGCCACATGGCCCGACACCGAGAAGATTTTCGCGCCGCCATTGTTCGGCTTGCCGAGGTTGAGGAACCACGCAGCACCGGTGCGAATAATTGCCGGTACCGACGCAAACGTCTCGGTGTTGTTGATCGTGGTCGGCCGCCCAAACAGGCCGAAGTTGGCCGGGAACGGTGGCTTGAAGCGTGGCTGGCCTTTCTTGCCTTCCAGCGATTCCATCAACGCGGTTTCTTCACCGCAAATGTAGGCGCCTGCGCCGAGTGCGGTATGCAGGTCGACATCAACGCCGGCTCCCTGGATGTCCTTGCCGAGCCAGCCATTTGCATATGCTTCAAACAATGCATGTTCGAGATGCTCGAACGGTTCGTGGTGGAATTCACCACGCAGGTAGTTGTAGCCGACGGTCGAACCGGTCGCGTAGCAGGCGATCGCCATGCCCTCGATCACCGCATGCGGATTGAAGCGCAGGATGTCGCGATCCTTGCAGGTGCCGGGCTCCGACTCATCGGAGTTGCACAGGATATATTTCTGCACGCCCGGACCCTTGGGCATGAAGCTCCACTTCAGACCGGTCGGGAAACCCGCACCGCCGCGACCGCGCAGGCCGGATGCCTTGACCATTTCGATGACATCGTTCGGCGGGATCTTCTCGCGCAGGATCTTGCTCCAGGCGGCATAACCACCGGATTTCACGTAGCTCTCATACGACCACGGCGTGTCGTAGTGCAGCGTGGTGAAGCAGACGTTGTGTTCCTGCGGCTCGGGACCGATTGCCATGTCAGTGTCCGTCCGTCGCGAGCGCATCGTGCGCATGCGGTCCATCGAGGGTGAGCCCATCGAGGATCTGGTCGATGGATTCGGGTGTGAGTTTTTCGTGGTAATGGCCGTTGACAACCATCATCGGCGCACCAGCGCAGGCGGCGAGACATTCTTCCTCGCGCTTGAGATAGACGCGGCCGTCAGGACTGCTTTCGCCCACCTTGCAGCCGAGCTTGTTCTCGCAATAGCGCACGACATCCTCGGCGCCATTGAGCCAGCAACTGATGTTGGTGCAGATTGCGACATTGTTGCGGCCGACCTGTTCCAGCTCGAACATCGAGTAAAAGGTAGCGACCTCGTACGCCCACACCGGTGGAATCGACAGGTAATTCGCCACTGCCGCAATCAACCCATCGGTCAGCCAACCACCGTGTTCCTGTTGCGCAGCAAACAAACCCTGGATCACCGCCGAGCGCTTGCGATCAGTTGGAAATTTAGCGACCCACAAATCGATGTGCGCACGCACCGCATCGCTCAATGCGAGCTTCGGGTCGATATCGCGGACCACTGCGAAATTGCCAGTCGCTTTCATACAAATACCTCATCGCCGAACGACCAAGCGACGGCAGTGCTAGGCACGAGCCGATGGGACGACCGGAGTTTGCACGATGGCAAATGAGGATCGGCACAGCGGCTCGCAACAATGCGATGACTGGCGATTTTTTCGACGATTCTTCTCATCGATCAATCTCCCCGAACACCACATCATAGGTGCCGATCATCGCCACCACATCGGACAACATGTGGCCGCGCACAATTTCGTCGATCGACGAAAGATGCGCAAAACCCGGCGCGCGCAGGTGCACGCGGAACGGCTTGTTCGCGCCATCGGAAACCATGTAGCAACCGAATTCGCCCTTCGGTGCCTCGACTGCGGAATACACCTCCCCAGCCGGCGCGCAATAGCCTTCGGTGAACAACTTGAAGTGGTGGATCAACGCTTCCATGTCGTCCTTCATCTCCTCGCGGGATGGCGGCGCGACCTTGAAGTTCTTCAGCATCACCAAGCCGGGATTGGCCTTGAGCCACTTCACGCACTGCTGGATGATGCGAGTTGACTGGCGCATCTCCTCGACGCGCACGAGGTAACGGTCGTAGCAATCGCCGGTCACGCCGACCGGAATATCGAAATCGACCTCGGCGTATTTCGCGTACGGCTGTTTCTTGCGCAAATCCCATGCGATCCCGGAACCGCGCAGCATCGGCCCGCTCATGCCCCAGGCCTTGGCCAGTTCCGGTGACACCACGCCGATGCCAACGGTGCGCTGCTTCCAGATGCGGTTGTCGGTGAGCAGGGTTTCGTATTCGTCGATCTTGGTCGGGAAATCGGCAGCGAAGTGTTCGATGAAATCGAGCAGTGAACCTTCGCGCCAGGAATTGAACTGCTTGAGCAGCTTGCCCTTGTGCCAAGGCGATTCGCGGTATTGCGGCATGTGATCCGGAAGATCGCGATAGACGCCGCCCGGGCGGTAATAGGTGGCGTGCATGCGCGTGCCGGAGACCGCTTCGTAGCAGTCCATCAGCTCTTCGCGCTCGCGGAAGGCGTACAG